>NZ_BAABWV010000016.1:0-137895 GCF_040365005.1 Aquicoccus sp. SU-CL01552
GCCTCGCACCGGGGCCCCGGCACGTCCTTGCCAAGACAAAGACGGAGCCGCGTTCTTACGATGCCTTAGAGAAGTCCTTTCGGGCTTGGCGCGCGACACTCGCCGAGCGCGCAAAAGAACATGATGATTACGCCAGTCGATACAGTCTGCACGGCCTGCGCAAGCGCGCGTGCGTGGAGCTTGCTGAAGCGGGGTGCTCGGACTCAGAGATCCAGTCTGTCACCGGTCAAAGCCTTGCAACGGTGGCCAAGTACCGGAAAGAAGCGAACCGCAAGCGGCTTTCGCAAACTGCCCAGATGCGCCGTGCCAAACAATGATGTGGTAGTCGCATGTGGGAGACGGCTTCATTTCTGAAATGGGTTGCGCTCGATATCGAGCGCAACCCATTGAAAACCCTGGTACCCAAGGCCGGACTCGAACCGGCACGCCCGTTAAGGCGGGGGATTTTGAATCCCCTGCGTCTACCATTCCGCCACTTGGGCCTCGCCACGGGATTACCCCAAGGCGCGGGGCAAGGTCCAGAGTGAAAAACACGACATCTGCCTCCGCGACGGCACCGCCACGGTTGACCACACCGGCGGCGCGTGCTTTGGCGAAGTGTCAGAGACCTCGCAGCGCCAGGACCGGCCCTTTCATGTTGAACCGCCTTTACGACCGCACCCTTGCCCTCGCCGATCACCCCCGGGCGATGTGGGCACTGGCGCTGGTCGCCTTTGTCGAAAGCTCGGTCTTTCCGATCCCGCCCGACGTGCTGATGATCCCGATGATCCTGGCCCGGCCCAACCGCGCCTGGGCGACCGCGGGGGTCGCGCTCATCGCCTCGGTGCTGGGCGGCCTGCTGGGCTATGCCATCGGCGCCTTTGCCTACGAGGGGATCGGCCAGCCGATCCTGGCCGCCATGGGCAAGGGCGACGCGATGGAACAGTTCAACGCGCGGTTCAACGATTTCGGCTTCTGGGCGGTCCTGGCCGCCGGTGTCACGCCGTTTCCCTACAAGGTGATCACCATCATGTCGGGCTGGACCGGGATGCCGATCCTGACCTTCGTGGCCACCTCGATCCTTGCGCGCGCGCTGCGGTTCTTCGTTCTGGCCGGGCTGCTGCGCACCTTTGGCGCGCCGATCCGCACCTTCATCGAATCGCGGCTCAACCTCCTCTTTACCGTCTTCGTCGTGCTGCTGATCGGCGGTTTCCTCTTGGTGAAATACCTATGACACGTCGTTTTCTGATCCTTGTCGCCGCCAGCGGCTCCGCCGCGCTGCTGCTTGGCGCGCTCGGCTTCCAGTACATCGGTGGCCTGCCGCCCTGTGACCTGTGCATCTGGCAACGCTGGCCGCACCTGGCGGCCGTGATTATCGGCGGGACCGCGCTGGCCCTGCCCGGTCGTCTGTTGCCGCTGCTCGGGGCGCTGGCGGCGCTGACAACCTCCGGCGTCGGACTCTTTCACACCGGGGTCGAGCGCGGCTGGTGGGAAGGGCCCACCACCTGCACCTCCGGCGCGGTGTCCGGGCTCACGCCGGAACAGTTGATGGAACAGATCATGGCCGCCCCGCTGGTGCGCTGCGACGAGGTCGCCTGGGAGTTGCTGGGCCTGTCGATGGCCAGCTGGAACGCCCTTGCGGCGCTGGCGCTTGCGCTGGTCTGGCTGGCGGCGGCCCGCGCCGAACGCTAGGCCGACTTGCGGGTGGACAGCAGCAGGCTGGTCTCGCTGGTGCTGACCCCGTCCAGCATGCGGATGCGCGCCAGCGCCTGATCCAGCGCCTCCAGCGTTTCGGTCCCCAGTTCCACGATCAGATCCCAACGCCCGTTGGTGGAATGGATCGCCCGCACCTCGGGCAGTCCGTGCAACTGCCGGGTGATGCGCGCCGCCCCCCTGCCCTCGATCCCGATCATCATCAGCCCGCGCACCGGGTCGTGCAGCACATCCTGTTTCAGCACCACGGTAAAGCCCAGGATGTCGCCGCGTTGCTGCAACCGCTCGATCCGCGCCCGTACCGTGGTACGCGACAGGCCCAGATGCAGGGCCAGGTCGGAGAGAGAGCTGCGCGCGTCGTGGCGCAGGGCGGCGATCAGGCGCTCGTCCGTTTTGTCCATTTTCCCCTCCGTTTTGCACATATTGTATCCAATTCGACCACTCTGTCGGCTGGAGTTCAATCCGTTTCGGCTGAATCATTGAGAAAACAGGACATGGACGGAACACGGATGACACAGAGGGACTGCATCCTGATCGGCGCGCCGGTCGACAGTGGCAAGCGCCGGACCGGTTGCCTGATGGGGCCGGATGCGCTGCGCACCGCCGGGCTGGCCGAGGCTTTGCGCGACCTGGGGCACCGGGTCGAGGATTCGGGGAATCTGACCCCCGAACCGTACGATCCGGAATCCGAGGGCGAAGACCTCCACAAACCACGGGAAACCGCCGGCTGGACCGCGCGGCTGATCGCGGCGGCCGAGGGGGCGATGGCGCGTGGGCTGCCGATCTTCCTCGGTGGCGATCACGCGCTGTCGCTGGGGTCGGTCGCGGGGGTTGCCAGCCATGCCGCCCGCACCGGGCGACCGCTCTTCGTGCTCTGGCTGGATGCCCACAGCGATTATCACACGCCGCAGACCACCGACTCGGGCAACCTGCACGGCACGCCGCTGGGATATGTGACCGGGCGCGACGGGTTCGACGGGTTTCCCCCGGTTGCCAACCCGGTGCCGCAGGAGAATATCTGCCTGCTCGGGCTGCGCTCGGTCGATGCAGCGGAACGCGCGGCGCTGGAGCGGACCACGATCCACCGCCACGACATGCGCGAGATCGACGAGCGCGGCATCGCCCGCCCGCTGGCCGCCTTCCTCGACCGGGTCAGCGCCGCCAACGGGCTGCTGCATGTCTCGCTCGACGTGGATTTCCTCGACCCCACCTTTGCCCCCGCCGTCGGCACCACCGTGCCGGGCGGCGCCACCCTGCGCGAGGGGCACCTGGTGATGGAGATGATCTGCGACAGCGGGCTGATGAGCTCGCTCGACCTGGTGGAGCTCAACCCGTTCCTCGACGAGCGCGGCCGCACCGCGCAGCTTCTGGTGGACCTCACCGCCTCGGCGCTGGGGCGCCGGGTTTTCGACCGACCGACAAGGGCCTTTGCATGACACATATGACCGAACCCTCCGACAAGGCGCTGGTGCCTTTCGTCTCCGTCGACCACATGATGCAGCTGATCCACCGCGTCGGGCTGGAACAGATGTTGCGCGGGCTGGCCGAGTACATCGAGGCCGATTTCCGCCGCTGGGAGCTGTTCGACAAGACACCGCGCGTGGCCAGCCACTCGGCCGAGGGGGTGATCGAGCTGATGCCCACCTCCGACGGCGAGGTCTATGGCTTCAAATACGTCAACGGTCACCCCAAGAACATGAAGGAAGGACTGCAAACCGTTACCGCCTTTGGACTTTTGGCGGATGTCGGCAACGGTTACCCGGTGCTGTTGAGCGAGATGACGATCCTGACCGCGCTGCGCACGGCGGCGACCTCGGCGATGGTGGCAAAGCATCTTGCGCCGAAGGGCGCGACGACCATGGCGATGATCGGCAACGGCGCCCAGTCGGAGTTCCAGAGCCTGGCGATGAAAGCGATCTGCGGCATCGACAGCGTGCGGCTATGGGATATCGACCCGGCCGCGACCCGAAAATGCGCCGCCAACCTGGCCGGGCACGGGATGCAGGTGGTGCCCTGCGCCAGCGCCGAACAGGCGATCGAGGGGGCGCAGATCCTGACCACCTGCACCGCCGACAAGCAATGCGCCAAGATCCTGAGCGACAACATGGTCGGCCCCGGCGTGCACATCAACGCCATCGGCGGCGACTGCCCCGGCAAGACCGAGTTGGCCCAGGGCATCCTGACCCGCGCCGGGGTCTTCGTGGAGTATCCGCCGCAGACCCGGATCGAGGGCGAGATCCAGCAGATGCCCCAGGATTTCCCGGTAACCGAGATCTGGGAGGTGATCGCGGGCCGGAAACCGGGCCGGCAGCGCGCCGAGCAGATCACCCTGTTCGACAGCGTCGGCTTTGCCATCGAGGATTTCAGCGCGCTGCGCTTCGTGCGCGACCGGGTGGCGGGCACCGACCTGTATCACCCGCTTGACCTTCTCGCCGACCCCGACGATCCGCGCGACCTGTTCGGCATGGTCCAGCGCGCCGCGCCCGGTGCCGCAGCTCGGTAGATCGGCCCGGCTGCGCCGGGCTGCCTCCGGCGGGAGTATTTGGCAAAGAGAAGAAGGCGCCGCGCCCCGGCTGTCGTCGCGGCGATGACGCATCAGGGCGGCCTGTGCGGCGTCGTGTTTCACGCCTCGTGGCCCCTCGGGTTTGCGGGGCCCGGTCCCGCCTGCCCTCGCAAACGCGGTCTCCCGATCGGGCTCCGGTGCGCGATCGCACGAAAAGATCTGTAACGTATTCGTGCGTCATGCGTCTTCACGACAGGCTTGGGCAGGAAACGGCAGCGGTGTATGACATGGTCGGCAGGTAGCTTGCCCGGCTTGAACACCTGTCGGGCGTCGTGCCCGTTGTCGTCATCTTGTCTTTTGCCCTTTTGAATATTTCCCTGTGGATTGCCCAATGGTCCCAAGCTTGCAGACCCACCCCGAACCCACTGCCCGCCCGGGCGGCACCCTGACCCGGGCCGGGGTGGAGGACTGTTTGGCCGGCGCATGGCGGTCGGGGCGCGCGGGGCGACCGGCCCGGGTGACAGGGTGTCATGATCGGAGGCCGGGATGATCGACGCGGCCATTCTGCCCCTGCAACGGCGCCTGCTGGCCCCGCCCGGTCGGTGGCTGGCGGCGCGCGGCATGCACGCCGACCACCTCACGCTGGTGGGCTTTGCGGTCGGCGTGCTGACGGTGCCGGCCCTGGCATTCGGGGCCCATGGCCTGGCGCTGGTGCTGCTGGTCATCAACCGCCTGGCTGACGGGCTGGACGGCACGGTTGCGCGGCTGACCCGGCCGACCGATCGCGGCGCCTTCCTGGACATTGCCCTCGATTTTGTTTTTTACGCGCTGTTTCCGCTGGGGTTCGCGCTCGCCGATCCGACGATGAACGCCCTGCCCGCAGCGGTGCTGATCGCCGCCTTCGTGGGAACCGGGTCGTCCTTCCTGGCCTTTGCCTCCATCGCCGCCAAGCGCGGCGAAAGCGCGGCAGCCTTTCCCGCCAAGGGGATCTATTACCTCGGTGGCCTGGCCGAAGGGGTCGAGACCATCGCCGTCTTCGTGGCGATGTGCCTGTTTCCCGGCGCCTTCGCGATCCTTGCCTATGGGTATGCGGCCGCCTGCGCCGTCACCGCTTTGCTGCGCTGGCACCAGGGGTGGCGGGCCTTTGCACCCCGGGAATAATCGTCTCGATTCTGTAACGGACCGGCGCCGTGACTGTCCTTACCCGAGCCCCTTTCGCCTGATACCGGAGACCCCATGAAACTTTCTCTCGTCCTTGCCCTGTCCCTGCTTGCCTCCCCGGCGCTGGCCGATTGGCAACAGACCCTGCAGGCCGCGCGCGGCCAGACCGTCTATTGGAACGCCTGGGGCGGGGATGCGCGCACCAACGCCTTTATCGCCTGGGTCGGCGACCAGACCGAGGCGCGCTACGGCGTCCGCGTCGAACAGGCCAAGCTGAGCGACACCGCCGAGGCCGTGACCCGGGTGATCTCCGAAAAGGCGGCCGGGCAGGACGAGGGCGGCAGCGTCGACCTGATCTGGCTCAACGGGCCGAACTTCCTGGCGATGAAGGACCAGGGGCTGCTGCACGGGCCCTTCGTGGCCGATCTGCCCAACGCGCGATACCTGGACCTAGCGCCGGGTTCGGCCGCATCGGTCGATTTCACCGTGCCGGTGGATGGTATGGAAAGCCCGTGGCGGCTGGCACGCTTCGTCTTCACCTACGATTCCGCGCGCGTGGCCGAACCGCCGCGCAGCATGGCGGCTTTCGTGGATTGGGCGGCGGCCAACCCGGGGCGCGTCACCCATCCCGATCCGTCGAATTTCATGGGCGCGACCTTTCTGAAACAGGCGTTGATCGAGCTGACCCCCGATGCAAGCGTCCTGCAGGACCCCGCCACGGAGGCCACCTTTGACGCCGCCACCGCGCCGCTGTGGGACTGGTACGATGCGCTGCGCCCGAACCTGTGGCGCGGGGGCGAAACCTATCCCGCCAATGAATCGGTGCAGCAACAACTGCTCAATGACGGCGAGGTCGACATCGCCATGTCCTTCGATCCGGCCTCGGCTGCCGCCGCCATCGCGGACGGGCTGCTGCCCGACAGCGCGCGGGTCTTCGTGCCCGAGGGCGGCAGCATCGGCAACATCAGCTTTGTCGCGATCCCTTATAACGCCGCCAATGCCGAGGGGGCCGAGGTGGTGGCGAACTTCCTGCTCGATCCGGCGACGCAAGCCCATATGCAGAATATCGAGGTGCTGGGGTCCTTCTCGGTGCTGGATCCGGCGCGGCTGGACGAGGCCGCCAAGGCCGCCTTCGCCGCCCTGCCCTCTGCCCCGGCGCTGCCGACGCTGGCCGATCTCGGCCCGACGCTGCTGGAGCCCCACGCAAGCTGGATGACCCGGCTGACCGAGGAATGGACGCGGCGTTACGTCAAATGAACCACGATGGCCGCCTGCTGCGCGCCGCCGTGCTGGCGGGCATCGGGCTTGGCCTGATCACCCCCATTGTCATCGGCCTGTGGGAGACCGGGCGCGCCGCCTTCGGCATTCTCCCCGCGCTGGGGCAGGAGGTGGCCTCGCTCGAGCCGTGGCAGGCGCTGGCCGCCCTGCCCGGCATCGGCACCAGCTTGCGGCTGACGCTGATCACCGGGTTCGGCTCCACCCTGCTGTCGCTGCTGCTGGCAACCGGGTTCTGTGCCGCCGTTCACGCCCGGATGCGGCCGTCCGCCGGGGCGCAGATGCTGACGCCGTTCCTGGCCATTCCCCATGCGGCGATGGCGGTGGGGCTGGCCTTCGTCCTGGCCCCGTCGGGCTGGATCGCGCGGATGCTGGCGCCACTGGCCGGCTGGGACCGCCCGCCCGACATCGCCACCGTCCATGACGGCTGGGGCCTCGCCCTGATGATCGGGTTGATGGTCAAGGAGGTGCCGTTCCTGTTGCTGGTGATCCTCTCGGCGCTTGGCCAGATTCCCGTGGCGCGCCACATGGCGGCAGGGCGCGCGCTGGGCTATGGGCGCGGCATCGTCTGGATCAAGATCATCATGCCGCAGGTCTGGCCGCTGATCCGGCTGCCGGTCTGGGTGGTGCTGGCCTATGCGCTGTCGGTGGTGGACATGGCGATCATCCTTGGTCCCTCGACCCCGCCGACGCTGGCGGTGGCGGTCACGCGCTGGTTCACTGACCCCGATCCGGCAATGATCCTGCCCGCCTCGGCCGGGGCCATCGTGCAGGCGGGGATTGTCGCGCTCGCGGTCGCCCTGATGCTCGTCGCAGAGGCACTGGGCAAGCGGCTGGGCCGCTGGTGGCTCAGGCGCGGCGGGCGCGGGCTGTCGGCGGAACCGGGGCTCTGGGCGGCCAGTGCGGTGACGATGGCGCTGATGGCGGTGGGCGTGCTGGCGATGGTGTCGCTCGTGGTCTGGTCGCTGGCCTGGCGCTGGTCCTATCCGCAGATCCTGCCGCAAAGCTGGTCGCTCAAGCCCTGGACCGGCGCGCAGGACGGCTGGATGCGGGCGCTTGCGAACACGCTGCTGCTGGCCGGTGCGACGGTGGGTCTGTCGCTGGCGCTGGCGATCGCCTGGCTCGAGGGCGAGGATCGCGCCCGCCGCGCCCGCGCCCCCTGGGCCGAGGCGCTGATCTACCTGCCGCTGCTGATCCCGCAGATCGGGTTTCTCTACGGGTTGAACGTCGGCTTTCTGCAGATCGGCCTGTCGGGCGGGATCATTGCCGTGATCTGGGCGCAGGCGCTGTTCGTGTTTCCCTATGTGATGATCGCGCTGTCGGACCCCTGGCGCGCGCTGGACCCGCGCGTGATCCGCGTCGCCGCCGCCCTTGGCGCCGGGCCGGGGCGCAGGCTGTGGGCGGTCAAGCTGCCGATGCTGATCCGCCCGATCCTGACCGCCGCCGCCATCGGGGTATCGGTCTCGGTGGCGCAATACCTGCCGACCCTGTTCATGGGCGCGGGCCGCATCGCCACCCTGACCACCGAGGCGGTGACCCTGTCCTCAGGGTCCGACCGCCGCGTAACCGGCGTCTATGCCAGCCTGCAGGCCGGGTTGCCCTTTGCCGCCTATCTTGCGGCCTTCCTGATTCCCGCGATCCTGCACCGCAACCGCCGCGCCCTGACCGGAGCATCTGCCCCATGAGCCTTGATCTTGACGCCCTGTGCATCCGTTCCGCCGACGGCGTTTCGCTGTTCCAGCCGCTGACGCTGCATGTCCCGGCCGGCAAGGTGGTCACGGTCATGGGGCCGTCGGGGGTGGGGAAATCGACCCTGCTCGACGCCATCGGTGGCCATCTGGCGCATGGGTTCCACATGTCCGGCACGGTGCGGCTGAACGGGCGCGACGTGACCGGCCTGCCCGCCGAGGCACGGCGGATCGGGTTGCTGTTTCAGGACGCGCTGATGTTTCCGCACCTGTCGGTCGGCGACAACCTGGCCTTTGGCCTTCCGGCCAGCCTGCGCGGGCGCGCCCCCCGGCGCGCGGCGGTCGAGGCGGCCCTGTCACAGGCCGGGCTGGCCGGGCTGTACGAGCGCGACCCGGCGACGCTGTCAGGCGGGCAGCGCGCCCGCGCGGCCCTGATGCGCACCCTGCTGGCCGATCCCGCGGCGCTGCTTCTGGACGAGGCCTTCTCGAAACTCGATGCCGGGCTGCGCGGCGAGATGCGGGCCTTTACCTTCGATCACGTGACCTCCCGCGCCATCCCGACCCTGATGGTCACCCATGACCCCGACGATGCCACCGCCGCAGGGGGACCGGTCATCGCCCTGAAGGCCGCCCCGCCCCCGTGAAATCCGCGCGCTACGTCACCGATACGCCCACCTGCCTCGGCCCCGGTGCGGGATCGGCGGACCATTCCAGAATATGCGGATCGAACCCGTCGACCAGATGCGGTTTGACGATCTGGAAATAGGGCGACAGGTCGAAATCGCGTGGCGCGTACAGCGAATGGTGGCGGATGTGCAGGATTTCGCGCCGTGCGAACCGGGATCCGCGCCGCGCCTTGACCACCCGCAATTCAGGCAGGATCGGATAGCGGACCGACTGGAACGCCCGGGCGATCAGCGACGAGCAGATCGCCCGCGTCGGGTCGCCCGAGCCAAAGGCCAGCATACGCCGCCGCCAGCGCACCGGAACCGGCGGCGTCGGAAAGAAATAGCGCATCAGGTCGAAGACGTTGCGCAGATCGTATTTCAGGCCGACACGCACCGCCATGAAATCGGCCACCGCCCGGCATTCCTCGGGAGTCAGGCCGACCGGGCGACAGATCCGGGTGTTGAAGCGCGCGTATTTCGACAGCGGCGCCGAGACGCAGCCTTCATTGAGATTGACCTCGATCAGCCGGTGCGGCTCATCGGTTCCCGGGACGGCGGGCAGGCCGTCGCCCACATACATCGCGGCATGGGACCAGGTCGATTGGGTCAGGTACTTGATGGCGTTGGAAATCCGCTCCTGCCCCTCGACCAGCAGCACATCGCCGGGGCGCAGCGTGCGGCACAGGGTCTCGTAATCCGAGGGCGTGAAGGGCGTATAGCCAAGGCTCGGGCGGTGCAGGTGACCGGCCAGACGTCGACCCACCCCGCTTAACAGGGAATCATAGCGCTCTCGTAGTGTGACAGGCATCGGTCCCCTCCGTTTGGCGCGTTCTTGGCGGTGTGAGGACGACACCGGGCGCGGTGAATTGTTGCGGTCTGGCGCGGATCATCTTCGGCAAACAGGCCCGGATCCGGGCAGCATGGTCCCGACCCGCCTCGGGGCCAAAGGACATATCCCGCGCCAGCCCCGACGCGCGCCCGTCGTTCCCCCGGCGGCGGCACCCGTGCGGCGAAACCCAGGGCGTTTTCCATGTTGCCTCCTCCCCTTGTCCTCTACGGTGACATGCAGGGGCGCCGGGTGTTTCACCGCGACGCCACACCATTTCGTGAGGGCCGGAACAGCCCCCCCCACATCCACCGCACTCACATTCCCGGGAGACCGGGGGCTTTCCCTTTACTTCCCGGCAGGCTGTCGGACACTGGGGGCGAAAAAAGGGGGTCCACCATGACGCGCTCTGCCCTGTGCCCGGGCTCGGTCGGCCTGTCCCGATTGCGGTCCGTCGTGGCCACATCCTGCGGCGGGGAAGTCGGGGGCCATCGGGGCTGGCATGGATGAGGGACCCCAAGCCCCGCAAGGGACCACCGCCGCCCGCCTCTTCCGGGTCGTGCTGCACCTGGTCCTGTTGCTGATCCTGGTCTATGGCGCCCACCTGTTGCTCGCCTGGTTCTCGGCCCGGACCGAAGACATCCACCCCGGTGCACAGATCGGCATGATACTCGTGCTGCTGCTGATCTACGCGTTGCTGATCGCCCTCCCCTTCGTGCCGGGGATCGAGATCGGCCTGATGCTGCTCGCGGTCGAGGGGGCCTGGATCGCTCCATGGCTCTATCTGGCCACCACCGCCGGGCTGCTGTTCGCCTACGGGGCGGGTGAATGGGTGCCCTATCCGCACCTGCACCGGGTCCTGGCCGACCTCCACATGCACCGCGCCTGCGCCTTGCTGGACCGGATCCACCCGCTCAGCCGAGAGGAGCGGGTCCTGCTGCTGCGCGACAACGCGCCGAAGTGGCTGCGGCCGCTGATTTCCCGCTATCGGTACCTGTTCGTGGCGGCCGTCATCAACCTGCCGGGAAACGCGGTGATCGGCGGCGGCGGTGGCATCCTGTTCCTCACCGGCCTCAGCCGGCTGTTCAAACCGGCCGGTGTGGCCGTTACCGTTGCGCTGGCCGTGATGCCGGTGCCGCTGACCGTCTGGGCCTTCGGGATCGACATCCTGCACTGACCGCGGCCCTGCCCAAGCCAGACGCCGCGACTCAGCCGCGCCTCGGCCCCTGGTCATCAAGCCGCGACAGGATCGCGCCGATGCGGTCCGCGTCCGTCTCTCCCTGCGCATCGGCTGCGGGCGGCCCCTCGGTCAGATCGCGGGTGGTTCGCATTTGACCGATGAACCGGCGGCAGCCTTTGCACATCGCCAGATGCAGGCGCATCCGCAGCGCTTGCCAGGGGCCCAGCTCCCTGTCGATCAGCGCGCTGGCGCGGGTTGAAACCTCTTGGCAGCTCAACATCTGGCGGTGTCCCTTTCACGTGCCTCACGGGAACAGGACAATCGGAACCGGGCCACGTTACACTTGGCGAAAAAGAATCCCGGCCCCGCTTCCACGCAAGCTCACCGCGTCACATCACCCCGTCGAGGGCCGCCCGCACCGCCAGACGTGCCCTGTGCAGCAGGACCCGCATGTTGCCCTCGCTGATGCCGAGAATGGCGCAGACCTCTTGCGCCTCCAGCCCCTGTTGCGCGCGCAGGATGATCACCGATCGCTGGCCGGGCGGCAGGGCTTCGATGGCCGCGTTCACATGCTCCATCACGCTGCGCCCCGCCAGGATGCGTTCGGGGGTCACGCTCTCCCACAGCTCGGGGGTGTTCTTCCAGCGCCCCCGACCGTCAAAGGCGGCCGCCAGGTTGTCCCCCTCGCCCGCGCCATCGAACGAGACGATGCGCCCGTCGCGCTTGGCGCGGCTTCGGGCCTTGTTGATCAGGATCGAGAAGATCCAGCTTGCCAGCGAAGACCGTCCCTCGAACCCGGAAATGTTCCTGAGGACCGCGATCCAGGTGTCCTGGGCCACCTCTTCCGCCGTGGCACGGTTGCGGACGACGCCGGTCGCAACGCGGATCAGGGAGCTATTGTGCCGGTTGTACAGCTCCTCGAACGCGGCCCGGTCGCCCGCAGCAAGTCGTTGAACAAGATCCGTTTCCGTCGCCCGAGCCGTAGGCATCACATCCCCCCGTATTGCCTTGCCCCACTAAGCAAAACAAACCCCGTGGAAGTCCAGAGACCAGGGTTATAGGACAATGGATCGTGAATTGCGCCCCCGCCGCCCCGGGGACCCTGCGACGCAAACCGGCGGACCCCAAAGGGAAACCCCTTCAAGGAAAGTCCAGGTTCTTGGTATCATTTGAAAAAGTGGTCGGGGCGGCGAGATTCGAACTCACGACCCCCTGTACCCAAAACAGGTGCGCTACCAGACTGCGCCACGCCCCGACGACGGCCTGTCTAGCGACAGTTCCGCGGCTTGAAAAGCCCTAACAGGGCCAGGCCGCCGGTCCGCCGGCAAAAACCGGGTGGCGCATCACCGTGCCCGGCGCGATGCCAAGGCGTTTGGCCAGCTCGGCGTTGATCTCGAGCACCGCGAAAACGCCCTCTCCACCGTCGATCGGGGTCAGGTCACCCGGGATCGCGCCCGAATGGACCCGGGTCACGCGCCCGGTCCGGTCGGTGAAAATCATGTCCAGCGGGATCAGCGTGTTCTTCATCCAGAAGCTCGCATGCTGCGGACGCTCATAGACGAACAGCATCCCGGCCGTGCGCGGCAGGGACTCGCGGAACATCAATCCAAGCCCGCGCGCCTGGGGCGTATCGGCCAGTTCCACGGTGAATTGCGCCTGCCCCCAGTCGCCGCGCAACTCCACGCGGTCGGCCCGACACTCGGCCAAGGCCGGCATCGCCCCGATCAGCAGGATCAAAAGGGCGGCAAGCGCGCGCATCACGCGGCCCCCGCTTCCGTCAGCCCTGCCTCCCAGGCCAGCACCTCGGCGGCCATCCGGCCACGACGACCGTCGATCACCCGCATCGCCAGCGCCTCGCCCGGCTGCAGGTCGGCCAGCCCGGATTGCCGCAGCACCTCGATATGCAGGAACACGTCCTCGTTGCGCCCGAAGACATTGGCGAAACCGAACCCCTTGCCCTTGTCGAACCATTTGACACGGGCCGGTTCCAGCGGCCTCTGACGGATCTCTTCCGGCTCCAGGTGGCTGAAGTCCGACAGCACCGGGCCGCAATCCTCGCGCTCGGGCGGTTCGATCGCCAGCACCTCGATCGCCTGCACCCCGCGATCGGTCTCTTGCGTCAGGATCTCGATTCGCGATCCGTCGGCGACCGAGCTTTGCCCGAAATTCCGCAGCACGTTCATGTGCAAAAGGATGTCGGGACCGCCCTGGTCGGCCACCACGAACCCGTATCCCTTGGTCGGGTCGAACCATTTCACCTGTCCGGTCACCTGGTTCATGCTGCTGAGGTCTTCTGCCACTTGTGCTATTTCCGCGTTTCGTTGTTCAGCTGAGGTCGGCTCATGTTGAATGGTGTGCAATAAACGCAACGGACACTTCAAGTCCAAAACATCGAACTCGGCGGAAATCCACGCATATTTTCAAAGTGTTGCATTTCACGTCACGTGAGTGTCAGGGGCACAACCTGTGGATTTCCCAAGCGGATTCCGCGTTTTCCCGGCGCCAGGCAAAGCGGTCGTGTAGCCGAAATGCCCCATCCGCCCAAAACTCGATCTCGACCGGAACCAGCCGGTATCCGCCCCAGAACGGCGGCCGCTGCGGGTTCGGCCCCAGCCGCGCGGTCACTTTCGCCACCTCGGCCATCAGCGTGGCGCGGCTGGCCAGCGGCTGTGACTGGTGCGAGGCCCAGGCGCCAAGCCGGCTCTTGAGCGAGCGCGACTTGTAATAGGCATCCGCCTGCGGCCCGTCCTCGCGGGTGATGTGGCCGCGCACACGGATCTGACGGCGCAGCGATTTCCAGTGCAGGACAAAGGCGGCCATGCCGGCCTGGTCCAGTTCCTGCGCCTTGGTGCTGGTGTAATTGGTGTAGAAGACGAAGGCCGCCGGCTCGATCTCCTTCAGCAGGACCATGCGCACATTCGGCATACCGCCGGCGTCCACTGTCGACAGCGCGATCGCGTTGGGATCGTTGACCTCGCTGTCTTCCGCCTCGGCCAGCCATCGGCGCGCGATCTCGAACGGATCGTCGCCTGAGAAAATTCCAGTTCTGTCGCCCATGGTATCCCCGTCATCAACACTGTGGGAAAAACCCTAGGACGCGCCCGGACCGGCCACAAGCCTGATGCACTTGATGCGCCACCACCAATCGCCTAAACGTCACTCTCACACCGTTAGGATAGGCGGAGAACCTTCATGTCAAATCAGTTGTTGGCCGGCAAGCGCGGCCTGATCATGGGCCTGGCCAATGACAAGTCCATTGCCTGGGGGATCGCAAAGGCCCTCGCGGGTGCGGGTGCCGAACTCGCCTTTTCCTACCAGGGGGACGCGCTGAAAAAGCGGGTCGATCCGCTGGCCGCGCAATTGGGAAGCGACATCGTGCTGCCCTGCGACGTCGGCGACGAGGCCTCGATCGACGCGCTGTTCGACAGCCTCAAGGAACGCTGGGGCAACCTCGACTTCCTGGTCCACGCCATCGGCTTTTCCGACAAGAACGAGCTGCGCGGCCGCTATGTCGACACCAGCCGCGCCAATTTCCAGCTCAGCATGGATATCTCGGTCTATTCCTTCACCGCCGTGGTGCAGCGCGCCGAGAAGATGATGAAGGATGGCGGCAGCTGCCTCACCCTCACCTATTACGGCGCCGAAAAGGTGATGCCACACTATAACGTGATGGGCGTGGCCAAGGCGGCGCTGGAGGCCTCGGTGCGCTATCTTGCCGAGGACCTGGGCAAGGACGGCATCCGCGTCAACGCGATCAGCGCCGGCCCGATCAAGACGCTGGCGGCCTCGGGCATCGGCGATTTCCGCTACATCATGAAGTGGAACGAATACAACTCGCCGATGCGGCGCAACGTGACCATCGACGATGTCGGCGGCTCGGCGCTCTACCTGCTGTCCGAGCTTGGCGGCGGCGTCACCGGCGAGGTGCTGCATGTTGACGCGGGCTATCATGCCGTCGGCATGAAGGCGGTCGACGCCCCCGATATCGCCAAGGGCTGACAGAGCCCGGAAGGACCAAGGAGAGGACCCGCGCCATGACCGACCGTCTGCCGCACGAAAAAGGCTTCCACGTCAGTTGGGACCAGTTGCACCGCGATGCCCGCGCCCTGGCTTGGCGACTGCAGGGCAACGCCCCCGAACAGGGCGGCTGGCGCGCGGTGGTGGCCATCACCCGCGGCGGCATGGCGCCGGCGATGATCGTCGCGCGCGAACTGGATATTCGCACCGTCGATACCATCAGCGTGAAATCCTACGATAACCAGACCCAGAGCGACCCGGTGGTGATCAAGTCGCCCGACATGGGGGTGGTGGGCGACGGCACCGGCGTGCTGATCGTCGACGACCTGGTCGATACCGGACGCACGCTCGAGGTGGTGCGCCAGCACATGCCAAAGGCGCATGTCGCCACCGTCTATGCCAAGCCCAAGGGGCGGCCGATGGTCGACACCTATATCACCGAGGTCAGCCAGGATACCTGGATCTTCTTCCCCTGGGACATGGCGCTGCAATACGTCGAACCCTATCGCGGCGGCGAGTGATCGCCGCCCGATCCGCCCGGTTTGGCGCACTGTCCGACGCCCTGTCCATCTGACCTTGCCCCCCCTTGGCGCGCATCGTATGCAGGGCGCCGAACAACAAGGCACCGTCAGGAGAGGGGCACCATGGCCGCGCGGATCAAAAAGCTGTCGTCAACCTTTGTCTGGATCCTGCTCGGCCTGCTGATCGCCGGCCTGGCGGGCTTCGGCGCCACCAACCTGACCGGCACCGTGCGCACCGTCGCCACGGTCGGCAGCGAGACGGTCAGCGTCGACGACTATTCCCGAGAGTTGCAGAGCGAGATTCGCGCCATCGAGGCGCAGACCGGCCAATCACTGCAGATGAGCGACGCGCGGGCGATAGGGCTGGACCAACAGGCCCTGTCCCGCCTGGTCGCGCTGGCCTCGATCGACAACGAGGTCGCTGAGCTTGGCCTGTCGGTGGGCGACGAGAAACTGCAGCAGGAAATCCTGGCGATCCAGGCCTTTCACGGCCCCGACGGGAAATTCGACCGCGAAACCTATCGCTTTGCGCTGGAACAGGCCGGCCTGTCCGAAGCCGCCTTCGAGGCCGACCTGCGCGCCGAGGCCGCCCGCACCCTGGTGCAGGGCGCGGTGATCGGCGGGGTCCGGATGCCCGAGACGCTGGTGAACACGCTGACCGATTACGTGGCCGCGCGCCGCAGCTTCACCATGGCGACGCTGACGGGCGACGACCTGGCCGCCCCCCTGCCCGCGCCCGACGACGCCGCGCTGCGGGCCTATTACGACGCCAATCTCGACCGGTTCACCCTGCCCGAGACCAAGAAGATCACCTATGTCACCCTGACCCCGGCGATGATCCTCGACCAGGTCGAGGTCGACGAGGCCTCGCTGCGCAGCCTGTACGACGAGCGCGCGTCCGAATTCAGCGTGCCGGAACGGCGGCTGATCGAACGGCTGGCCTTCGCCGATGAGGCTGCGGCCTCGGGCGCGATGGCCCAGATCGAGGTCGGCGGCACCACCTTCGAGGCACTGGTCGAGGCGCGCGGACTGTCGCTGTCCGACGTGGACATGGGCGACATGACCGCAAGCGCCCTGGGCGCCGCCGCCGAGGCGGTCTTTGCCGCCGACATCGGCGACGTGGTCGGCCCCCTGCCCTCGGACCTCGGCCCGGCGCTTTACCGCGTGAACGGCCAGCTTGAGGCGCATGAAACCTCCTTCGAGGACGCCCGCGCCGCTCTGCGCGAGGAACTGGCCGCCGAACGTGCCCGCCGGCTGATCGAGACCCGCGCCGAGAACATCGACGATCTGCTGGCCGGTGGCGCCACGCTGGAAGATCTGGCCGAGGAAACCGACATGGAGCTGGGCCAGATCGACTGGACCGCGCAGAGCTCTGACGGGGTCGCCGCCTATGATGCCTTCCGTGAGGCGGCGCAGGCGGTCAGCGTCGAGGATTTCCCCCAGGTCACCTTTCTCGAGGATGGCGGCGTCTTTGCCCTGCGGCTCGACGACACCCTGCCGCCGCGCCCCGAGCCCTTTGACCAGGCCCGCGACCGGGTGATCGAGGGCTGGACGCTGGACCAGACCGAGGCGGCGCTGACCGCGCAGGCCGAGGCGTTGGTGACGGAGCTGAAGGACAGCGGCGATTTCACCGCCACCGGGCTGGAGGTCAAGGTCGAGACCGGGCTGACCCGTGGTGCCTATCTCGAAGGGACGCCGCCCGACTTCATGGCCAAGGTGTTCGAGATGGAGCCGGGCGACTTCCGCGTCATTGGCGCCGGCGACCGGGTGCACGTGGTGCGGCTCGACGCGGCGCTGCCGCCCGATGAAACCGCCGACCTGCAGCGGATGCGCGACGGCTTTGGCCAGGAGTTGGACCAGACGCTGGCACAGGCCCTGTTCGAGGCCTTTGCCCGCGACGCCCAGCTCCGCGCCCGCCCGATGGTGGACCAGCGTGCGCTGAACGCGGTCCAGTCCAGCTTCCAATAAGAGGACAAGATGCCACTGACCCCGGATTTCGATGCCTTCGCCACGGCTTACGAGGCCGGGCAGAACCAGGTCGTCTATACCCGACTGGCCGCCGATCTCGACACGCCGGTCTCGCTGATGCTGAAACTGGCAAGCGGGCAAAAGGATGCCTTCATGCTGGAATCGGTGACCGGCGGCGAGGTGCGCGGGCGCTATTCCATCATCGGCCTGAAACCGGACCTGATCTGGCGCTGCGACGGCGACAAGGCGGCGCTGAACCGGCAGGCGCGATTCGACCCCGAGGGGTTCACCCCCGAAGAGGCCGATCCGCTGACCAGCCTGCGCGCGCTGATCGCCGAAAGCCGGATCGACCTGCCCGACGACCTGCCGCAGGCCGCCGCCGGCCTGTTCGGCTATCTCGGCTATGACATGGTGCGGCTGATCGAGCATCTGCCGAACGTGAACCCCGATCCGCTGGGCCTGCCCGACGCGCTGATGCTGCGCCCCTCGGTGGTGGCCGTGCTGGACGGGGTCAAGGGCGAGGTCACGGTGGTGGCCCCCGCCTGGGTCAGCGGCGGCCAGAGCGCCCGCGCCGCCTATGCCCAGGCCGCTGAACGGGTGATGGACGCCGTCCGCGACCTGGAACGCGCCATGCCCGCCGAAAGCCGCGATCTGGGCGAGGCCGAAGAGGTGGCGGCGCCGGTCTCGACCTTTACCCGCGAAAGCTACAAATCCGCGGTGGAAAAGGCCAAGGAATACATCCGCGCCGGCGACATCTTCCAGGTGGTCCCGGCGCAACGCTGGACCCAGGATTTCCCGCTGCCGCCCTTCTCGCTCTATCGCTCGCTGCGGCGCACCAACCCCTCGCCCTTCATGTTCTATTTCAACTTCGGCGGCTTCCAGGTGATCGGCGCCAGCCCCGAGATCCTGGTGCGGGTGTTCGGGAACGAGGTCACCATCCGCCCGATCGCCGGCACCCGGCCGCGCGGGGCGACCCCGGAGGAAGACCGCGCGCTCGAGGCCGAGCTGCTGGCCGACCAGAAGGAACGCGCCGAACACCTGATGCTGCTGGATCTCGGCCGCAACGACGTGGGCCGGGTCTCGCGAATCGGCACCGTGCGCCCGACCGAGAAATTCATCATCGAACGCTACAGCCACGTGATGCACATCGTGTCCAACGTGGTGGGCGAGCTGGACGCCGACAAGGATGCGCTCGACGCCTTCTTTGCCGGCATGCCCGCCGGCACGGTCAGCGGCGCGCCCAAGGTGCGCGCGATGGAGATCATCGACGAGCTGGAACCCGAGAAACGCGGGATTTACGGCGGCGGCGTCGGCTATTTCAGCGCTGGCGGCGACATGGACATGTGCATCGCGCTGCGCACCGCCATCGTCAAGGATCACAAGCTCTATATCCAGGCCGGCGGCGGCGTCGTCTATGACAGCGACCCCGAGTCCGAGTACCAGGAAACGGTGCACAAATCGAACGCGATCCGCCGCGCGGCAGCGGATGCGGCGCGCTTTGCCGGCGGCGGCAACACCCGCTAGCTCCGAACACGGCCAGTCTCGAACACCGCCAGTCCCGACAACGAAAAACCCCCGCCGCCTTTCGGCAGCGGGGGCAGATCCCTGCGATCCGGGACGGCGATCAGCCCTTCAGGATCGAGCGCCCGGCATACTCCGCCACGTCGCCCAGCATCTCTTCGATGCGGATCAGCTGGTTGTATTTCGCCAGCCGGTCCGAGCGCGCCAGCGAACCGGTCTTGATCTGGCCGCAGTTGGTGGCGACCGCCAGGTCGGCGATGGTGGCATCCTCGGTCTCGCCCGAGCGGTGGCTCATCACGTTGGTGTAACCGGCGCGATGGGCCATATCCACCGCCTGCAGCGTCTCGGTCAGCGACCCGATCTGGTTCACCTTCACCAGCATCGAGTTGGCGACGCCCTTCTGGATCCCGTCAGCCAGTCGCGCCGGGTTGGTCACGAACAGGTCATCGCCCACCAGCTGCACGCTGTCGCCCAGCTTGTCGGTCAGGATCTTCCAGCCGTCCCAGTCATCCTCGCTCATGCCGTCCTCGATCGAGATGATCGGGTAGTCGGCACACAGCGCGGCGAGGTAATCGGCGTTCTCTTCCGAGCTCAGCGTCTTGCCCTCGCCCAGCAGGTGATAGGCGCCGTCGCGGAAATACTCGGTCGCGGCGCAATCCAGCGCCAGGCAGATATCCTCGCCCGGCTTGTAACCGGCCTTCTCGATCGACTTCAGCACGAAGTCCAGCGCGTCGCGGGTCGAGGCCAGCTCGGGGGCAAAGCCACCCTCGTCGCCCAGCCCGGTGGACATGCCCGCCGCCGACAGCTCTTTCTTCAGGGTGTGGAACACTTCGGAGCCCATGCGCACCGCGTCGCGGATGTTCTCCGCCGCCACCGGCATGATCATGAATTCCTGGATGTCGATCGGGTTGTCGGCATGTTCGCCGCCGTTGATGATGTTCATCATCGGCACCGGCAGGACCCGCGCCGAAGTGCCGCCGACATAGCGATACAGCGGCTGGGTGGTGAAATCCGCCGCCGCCTTGGCCACCGCCAGGCTCACGCCCAGGATCGCGTTGGCGCCCAGCCGGCCCTTGTTCTCGGTGCCGTCCAGCTCGATCATCGCCTGGTCGAGGCTGACCTGCTCGGTGGCGTCAAAGCCGACCAGCTCATCGGCGATCTCGCCATTCACCGCTGCCACGGCCTCCAGCACGCCCTTGCCCATGTAGCGGGCCTTGTCGCCGTCGCGCTTCTCCACCGCCTCATAGGCACCGGTCGAAGCGCCCGAGGGCACCGCCGCGCGGCCCATGGTGCCGTCTTCCAACAGCACGTCCACCTCGACGGTGGGGTTGCCCCGGCTGTCCAGGATCTCGCGCGCGTGAATGTCGATAATCGTGCTCATTTTCAATGTCCCGCTATGATCGTTGACCGCCTCATACCGGGGCAAAGGCCCAAGGAAAAGGGGCGCTCAGGCCGCAGGGCGATGTTTGCGCTCACGCCAGACCGCCCGTTCGCGCAGCACCGTGTAGATGCCCGAACCGACGATCACCACCGCCCCCAGCAGGGTCAGCCAGTCCGGCCGCTCGCTGAACACGAAGAATCCCACCACCAGCGCGAACAGCAGGCGCGAATAGCGGAACGGCGTCACGAAGGAGACCTCGCCGATGCGCATCGCACCGACGATGGCGTAATAGGACAGCGCCCCGAGCAGCACCGCACCGGCGGTCATCGCCCACAGGTAACCATCCGGGGCCACCGGCGCGCGCGGGCTGACCAGCGACAGCACCGCCGCCGCCGGGATCAGGGTGACAAAGGCCAGGAAACTCAGCTGGTACGAGGAGACGCCACCATCCACCCGCCGCGTGCTCAGGTCGCGCAACGCCAGCCCGAACACCGCCTGCACCGCGAACAGGGAATTGATGTCGAACCCGTCCAGCCCGGGACGGATCACCAGCAGCACCCCGACGAACCCGGCCAGGATCGCGCTCCAGCGCCGCCAGCCCACTGGCTCATTCAGGAACAGCGCCGCCCCCAGCGTCACCGCCAGCGGCGTCGCCTGCAACACCGCCGAGGCCGAGGAGAGTGGCGTCAGCGCGATCGCGGTGACAAAGCCCACCGTGCCGATCAATTCGCCCAGGTTCCGCAACAGGACCGCCCGGCTCAGGAACGCCCGGGTCAACAGACGTTGCCCCATCAGCACCGTCAGCGTGCCGAAGACCAGCGCCCCGCCACAGCCCAGAGCGGCGATGATCTGCCAGGTCGGCAGCGCCCCCGCCATCAGCTTGATGAACATGTCCTCGCCCGCAAAGCCGAGCATGGCCAGCGTCATCAGGGCCGCACCGCGCAGATTGTCCATGTCGAAATGTCCCGGAAAGAGAGTGTTGGATGCCCCCCATTGGCCGGTTTCGCCCGCCGCCGCAAGCCCTCGCGCCCAATTGTTGAACCCGGGCGCGGGTGCTATGGAAGGCCCATGCAGGCCACGCTTATCAAGCAGATCGGGATCAACGCGCGCACTATCGCGGTGGGCGCGCTGGGGGCCGCCCTGGGCTGGTCGCTGTCGCTGCCCGCCGCGCTGCTGGTCGGCCCGGCACTGGCGGTGACGCTGGCCGGGCTGGCCGGGCTGCGCTGCGCCATCGCGGCGCCGATGATGCAGGTCTGTTTCGTCGTGCTCGGCATGGGGGTCGGCGCAGGTTTTACCGAACAGGCCGGCGGCGCGGTGCTGCACTGGCCGCTGGCCTTTGCCGCGCTGGCGCTGGCGATGCCGGTGACCATGACGCTGTGCCGGCTGCTGCTGCAACGCGGCTTCGGCTTCGACCGGCAAAGCGCGGTGCTGGCCTCCGCCCCCGGCCACCTGAGCTTCGTGCTCGCCGCCGCCGCCGACAGCGGCAGCGACCTGGCCCGGATCGCGGTGGTCCAGTCGATCCGGCTGCTGGCGCTGACCCTGATCGTGCCCTTCGCGGCGCTGGCGATGGGCTATCGCATGGGCGCCAGCGTCCTGCCCGCCGGGGCGCCGATGCATCCCGTGCACCTGGTCGCCCTCGCCGTGATCGGCGTGGCGCTGGGGCTGGTGTTCCGCCGACTGCGCCTGCCGGCGCCGATCCTGCTGGGGCCGATGCTGGCCTCGATGCTGGGCCATGTCACCGGGCTCACCCCCGGCACCCTGCCCGCCTGGCTGATGATCCCCGCCTTCCTGATGATGGGCACGCTGATCGGCACACGGTTCTCGGGGATGCAGGTGGCGCAGGTGCGCGCGGCGCTGCTGGCCGGCCTCGCCGTCACCCTCGTCGGCGGCGGCATCGCGGCGCTGGCGGCGGTGCCGGTGGCGCTGGCGCTGGGAATCCCGGCGGCCCATGTGCTCGCCGGCTTCGCGCCCGGCGGGCTCGAGACGATGATCGCGCTCGCCGCCGTCCTCGGTGCCAGCCCCGGCCTTGTCGCCGCCTGTCACATCATCCGGCTGTTGATCCTCAGCGTCCTGATTCCGATCGCGCTGCACCGGGCCGAGCGGCAGACCCGCGCCGCCTGAAGCCGGGGGCTATTTCCGCTTTGGCACCCCGTAAAGCTCCAGCTTGTGCCCGCGCAGCTCGTATCCCAGCCGCTCCGCGATCTTCTCCTGCAGGGCCTCGATATCCGGGTCGCAGAACTCGATCACCTCGCCCGAGTTCATGTCGAACAGGTGGTCATGGTGATCGCGCTCGGCGTCCTCGTAGCGCGCGCGCCCGTCGCCGAACTCCAGCCGGTCCAGGATCCCCGCCTCTTCGAACAGCTTGACGGTGCGATAGACCGTGGCGATCGAAATGCCGGGGTCGATCGCGCTGGCGCGGGCGTGCAATTCCTCGGCGTCCGGGTGGTCGCCGCTGTCCTGCAACACCGTCGCGATGGTGCGGCGTTGCCCGGTCATGCGCAGCCCCTTGGCCTCGCAGCGCTCAATGATGGTGTCGGTCATCGGCGATCCCATTGTCCTCTGGCCCTCGGGTTTAGCGCGTGTTTCCGCAGGCTGCCACAGGGTTTTCCGTCACAGGCCCGCGGATGAAAGCCTGACATAAAGGTTGACATCGGGGCCGCCGGAGGCCATGTGCCCTCTATTGGCGCCGTCTCCTGCCGCGTGAGCAGACCAGACCAAGAGCGGACAACAACCCGCCCGGCCCGCATGGGGCCCGACAGACCGGGACGCGCCAATGAGTTCCCAAGATCACGCGTGGGGCCAATGCGCCGATGCGTCCCGACGTGGCATCCTGCCGCCGGGTCAGAGCATCTTGCGCCCCAACCGCCGCGCGAGATGCGGCAGAACGCCCGGCCTGCGACCGTCGCAGGCCCGAAAGGATACGACTTGAACCAATTCGAAATGATGGGGCTTCCGGCCTCGATCGTGACCCGCCTCACCGAGATGGGCTTTACCGAGCCGACCCCGATCCAGGCCCGCGCGATTCCCCATGCGCTGGACGGCCGCGACGTGATGGGCCTGGCCCAGACCGGCACCGGCAAGACCGCCGCCTTCGGCCTGCCGCTGGTCACCCGCATGATGGAGATCGGCCGCAAGCCCGACCGCTATACCGTGCGCGGCCTCGTGCTCGCCCCCACCCGCGAACTGGCCAACCAGATCAGCCAGACCCTGCGCGCCCTGACCGAGGGCACCCACCTCAGGGTCGGCTTCGTGGTCGGCGGCCAGTCGATCAACGCCCAGATGAAACGGCTCGAACGCGGCACCGACCTGCTGGTCGCCACCCCCGGCCGGCTGCTCGACCTGCTGGACCGCAACGCGCTGACGCTCGAGGAATGCTCATTCCTGGTGCTCGACGAGGCCGACCAGATGCTCGACCTCGGCTTCATCCACGCCCTGCGCAAGATCGCCGCCCTGCTGCCCGAGGAGCGCCAGACCATGCTGTTCTCGGCCACCATGCCGAAACAGATGAACGAGATCGCCAAGAGCTACCTGCAGAACCCGATGCGGGTCGAGGTTTCGCCCCCGGGCAAGGCCGCCGACAAGATCACCCAATCGGTGCATTTCATCGCCAAGGCCGAAAAGGCCGCCCTGCTCAAGGAACTGCTGGACACCCACCGCGACGAACGCGCGCTGGTCTTCGGCCGCACCAAGCACGGCTCGGAAAAGCTGATGAAATCGCTGGAAAAGGCCGGGTTCTCGACCGCCTCGATCCACGGCAACAAGAGCCAGGGTCAACGCGACCGCGCCATCGCCGCCTTCAAGGCCGGCGAGATCAAGGTGCTGGTGGCCACCGATGTCGCCGCGCGCGGGCTTGATATCCCCGACGTCAAGCATGTCTACAACTATGACCTGCCCAACGTGCCCGACAGCTACGTGCACCGGATCGGCCGCACCGCGCGCGCCGGCAAGGACGGCGCCGCCATCGCCTTCTGCGCCCCCGACGAGATGGGCGAGTTCAAGGCGATCCAGAAGGTGATGGGGATCTCGATCCCGGTCGCCTCGGGCCGCCCGTGGGAACCCGTCGATGCCCCCGCCAAACCCTCCGGCGGCAACCGTCGTCGCGGCGGCGGCGGCGGTGGTGGCGGCAACGGCGGCGGCAAGCCGGGCGGCGGTCAGCGCCGGCGCCGGCGCTCCGGTGGCGGCGGCGGCCAGGGTCGCGGCCGGCAAGCCGCCTGACCCTTTCAGAAAGACCATCGAAAAGGCCCCCCGGCGGGGCCTTTTCCGTTTCCGGCCCCTGTCACCCCGGGCTCGCCCCGGGGCCTCTCGACGCGCCTGCCGCAGATCCCGGATCAGGTCCGGGATGACACCTGTCTCCCCCACCTGTCACCCCGGGCTCGCCCCGGGGCCTTCCGCCGCGCCTGCCGCAGATCCCGGATCGGGTCCGGGATGACAGCCGTCTCTCGCCCCCGCACCTGTCACCCCGGGCTCGACCCGGGGCCTTCCACCGCTACCCCTGCGTCACCACGTCGGCCCAGATCGGCAGGTGGTCCGAGGCGATATGCGCCGGCTGCTCCAGGTGCACCCCGTGCCCGGCCACGCCCAGCCCGTCGCTCACCGCGATCCGGTCCAGCGGCCCCAGCGGGCGCAGCGCCGGAAAACTCGCGCGCGGCGGCAGGAACCGCATCCGCGGTGCCAGCCCCTCCAGCGCGCTGCGCGGCGACCAGTCGTTGAAATCCCCGGCCCAGATCATCGGCATCATTGGCAGCCCAGCACATTCCTGCGCCAGGTGCTGCACCTGCTGGCGCCGCGACCGCCCCACCAGCCCCAGGTGCGTGCCCACCACCCGCAGGGACCCCAGCGGACTGTCGAATGCGACCCAGACCGCGCCGCGCGGTTCCAGCCCCGGCAGGTCGATATGCCCTTTTCCGGTCAGCTCCAGCGCCCCGCGGCGCCAGATCACCGCGTTGCCATGCCAGCCCAGCGATCCGGCGCCGCCCAGGTCGGCCACCTCCCATCCGGCCTCTTCCAGCACGAAATGCGGCAAGGCGGCCGGGCGCGGCGGCAACCGCTTGTCGGCCTCCTGCAGCACCACCACCTGCGCCCGCAGCCGGTCCAGCACCTGAAGGATACGGCGCGGTTTCCGGCGCAGGTCCAGCCCGACGCATTTCTGGATGTTATAGCTGGCCAGGCGCAGCTTGGCGCTCTCACTCATGCCTCTCGGTCCGGGTACAACTCGGCTGTGACAACCAATTGTGCCGATGCGGCCCCCGGACGCAAGCCCGGTGATTTACGTGACCTTGACAATTGCATGACTTGCGCATCCTTTGGGCGCATGGAGGAGAAACGCGCAATCGACCCGGCCGGTGCCGCGGCCCTGACCGGGTTCGCGCTGCTGCTGGCCTTTAACCAGGTGGTGATCAAGCTCACCGGCGACGGGTTCGCACCGGTGTTCCAGGCCGGGCTGCGCTCGGTCGGGGCGGCACTGGTGGTGCTGCTCTGGATGCGGCTCCGCGGCCTGCCAGTCACTGCACCACGCGCGGCGATTCTCTGGGGCGTGCTGTCCGGGCTGGTCTTCGCCTTCGAGTTCACCTGCCTCTACATCGCGCTGGACCTGACCACCGTGGCGCGCGCCTCGATCATCTTCTACTCGATGCCGGTCTGGCTGGGGCTGGCCGCGCACCTGTGGTTGCCGGGCGAACGGATCACCGGCCCGGGGGCCCTGGGCATGGCGCTGGCGATGGGCGGCGTGGCGCTGGCGCTGGCCGACCGTTCCAACGGGCAGGCCAGCCTGATCGGCGACCTGCTGGCCCTGATCGCCGCCTTCGGCTGGGCCGGTATCATCCTGTTGCTGCGGATGACCCCGCTGTCGCAGATGGCCCCGGTGATGCAACTGCTGGTCCAGGTGGTGGTCTCCGCCCCCGTTTTGCTGGCCGTCGCGCCGCTGTTCGGCCCGCTCACCCGCGATCCCGGTGCCCTGCATGTCGCCGGTCTGGCGTTCCAGGCGATCTGTGTCGTCGGTTTGGGCTATATCGTCTGGTTCCACCTGATGTCGGTGTTCCGCGCCTCGGGCGTCGCCTCGTTCAGCTTTCTCTCGCCGGTCTTCGCGGTGGTCTTCGGCTGGGCGATCCTGGGCGAACATATCGGCCCGCCGGTCTGGATCGCGCTGGTACTGGTGGCCCTGGGGCTGGTTCTGATCAACCGGAAATAACCCGCGCCTCACCCGCCTCTCGGAGATTGCGCGCAATCGCCTGTCGGTCGAAACTTGCCCCGGCCAACGTCAAGCAAACCCCGGTCACGTGCCGCAAAAGGTCGCCTCCACCGCCTCGCCGGGCAAAGGCGGGCGGGTCAGCTCCTCGGCCTCGGGCTGGTCGTCATAGGGGCGCGCCAAGACCGCGTTCAGCCGATGGAACGGCGCGTAATCGCCTTCGACCGCCGCCGCGATCATCTGTTCCACCCGGTGATTGCGCGGGATGAACGCCGGGTTGGCCGCGCGCAGCAGCGGTCCCGCCTCGGGCAAGCCCGCACGCCGGGCGCGCCACTCCGCCTCCCAACCATCATAGGCGGTGGGATCGGTGAACTGATCGCGCGCCTTCTCGCCCCCCAAGGCACAGAACGTATTGGTGAAATCCGCCTGCCCCGCCACCATCCGGCGCAGCAGATCCTCGATCAACTGCTGGTCGCCCTCCCGCGCATCGCTCAGCGCCAGCTTGGCCCGGAACAGCCGCAGCCACGCCGCCTCGATCTGGCCGGGCATGGCGTGGACGATCTCGGTCGCCTCCTCCACCGCCGCCTCGCGGTCCTCCATCTGCTGGATCAGCGCGGTGGCCAGCTGCGCCAAGTTCCACACCACCATCTCGGCCTGCCGGTCATAGGCATAGCGCCCGTGACGGTCGATCGAGCTGTAGACCGTCTGCGGATGGAACATGTCGATAAAGGCGCAAGGCCCGTAATCGATCGTCTCGCCCGAGATCGCGCAATTGTCGGTGTTCATCACCCCGTGGATGAACCCCACGCCCATCCACTGCGCCACCAGCCGCGCCTGCGCCGCGCAGACCGCCCGCAACAGGCCCATCGGCCCCTCGGCCTGCGGGTAATGGCGCGCGATGGCATAGTCGGTCAGGCGCCTCAGGCTCTCCAGATCGCCGCGCGCGGCAAAGACCTGGAAGCTGCCCACGCGCAGGTGGCTCGCCGCCACCCGCGTCAGCACCGCGCCGGGCAAGGCGCGCTCGCGCAGCACCTCTTCGCCGGTTTCCACCGCCGCCAGCGCCCGCGTGGTCGGGATGCCAAGGGCGTGCATCGCCTCGGACACCAGGTATTCGCGCAGCACCGGCCCCAGCCAGGCGCGCCCGTCACCACCCCGCGAATAGGGCGTGCGCCCGGATCCCTTCAGCTGAATGTCCCGACGCAGACCGTCCACGCCCACCACCTCGCCCAACAGCACCGCGCGCCCGTCGCCAAGCTGCGGGTTGTACTGGCCGAACTGGTGCCCGGAATACAGCTGCGCCAAGGGCGCGGCCCCCTCCGGCACCAGATTGCCCGAGAAAACCTGCGCCATATCGCGCACCTCTCCCGGCGCGATGCCCATCACCCGGGCCAGGTCGGCGTTGAACGCCACCAGCCGCGGTGCTCGCACCGGTTGCGGGTCCTGCGCGGTGAAAAACGCGCCCGGCAGCCGGGCGAAGGAGTTGTCAAAGGGGATATGCAGGGTCATGACGCAAAGATAACTCCTGCACGCAGGATTGCCATAGCAGCCCGGGCCGCAAGATGCATAATCGCGACCATGACCGCGCAGACCGCAAAGCAGATCATCGAAACCCTGAACCTGCACCGCCACCCCGAGGGCGGCTGGTTCGCCGAGACCTGGCGCGCCGACACCCCCGGCCGCGCCTCCGGCACCTGCATCTATTTCCTGCTGACCGAGGGCGAGGCGAGCCATTGGCACCGGGTCGACGCCACCGAGATCTGGCACTACCACGCCGGCGCGCCGCTGCTGCTCTCGCTCAGCGCCACCGATGCGGGTCCGGCGCAGGACCACCTGCTCACCCCCGACCTGGCAACAGGCCGCCCGCAGATCATCGTCCCCGAACACCACTGGCAGGCCGCCCGCAGCACCGGCGCCTATACGCTGGTCTCCTGCACCGTCTCGCCCGGGTTCGAGTTCTCCGGCTTCACCCTCGCCGCGCCCGGCTTCGACATCCCGCGCGGCTGAGCCTTCGGTCCCACGTCCAAGGCAGCGTCCGCCCCTTCTTCTCTGCTCAAGTACTCTGGGGGTGAGGGCCGCAAGGCCCGAGGGGGCAACGCCCCCTAATTGCCCGGTCGGCTCACGATCCCGCCGCCGACCAGCGCCCGCACCCCCGTGGTGCCGGGGCAAGAGGTCGCCATCCCGTAGGCCACCCGCACCGCGAGAAAGGCAAAGGCCTGCGCCTCCAGCATGTCGCCATCCAGCCCCACCGCCTCGACCGGCTCCACCGGGCACTCCAGCGAGACCCGCAGCATCTCCATCAGCACCGGGTTCAGCCGCCCGCCGCCGGTGACCAGCACCCGCGCGGGCGGGCGCGGGCAATGCTCCATCCCCTGCGCCACGCCCGCCGCGCTCATCGCCGTCAGCGTCGCCACGGCGTCGGCATCGTTCAATTCGCCGACCAGCCCGATCATCTCGGAAAAATCGTTTCGGTCCAGCGACTTCGGCGGCATCCGCGCAAAGTATGGCTCAGCCAGGAACAGCTCCAGCGCGCCCTCCTCGACCTGCCCGGTCGCGGCCAGTGCGCCGCCCTCGTCCATCGCCCGGCCCAACCGTTCCTGCATCAGGTCGTTGATCGGCGCATTTGCCGGCCCGGTGTCAAAGGCCAAGAGCGCGCCCTCCACCTCCGGCTCGTCGAACGACGGATCGACATAGGTCAGGTTGCCGACCCCCCCGAGGTTGACAAAGCACAGCGGCTCCTGCGCCCCGATCCACTTGGCACAGGCGAAATGAAAGAACGGCGCCAGCGGCGCCCCCTCGCCGCCCATCGCCACGTCGTCACTGCGGAAATCCCAGACCACCGGCACGCCAATGGCCTCGGCCAGGGCAGCCCCGTCGCCCACCTGGCAGGTGCCCCGCCCGCGTGGCTCATGCGCCAGGGTCTGGCCGTGAAAGCCCACCAGCTCGACGCCCTCGAACCCCGCCAGCAACTCCGCATGCGCGCCGTCCACCACGCGCCCGGCTGCCTCGGCCTTCGGCCCGGCCCACTGGCCCAGCCCGGCCCGCAACACCGCGCGCTCCTCGTCCGAATAGGCACGATAGCCGGTCTCGCCAAATCCCAGTATCCAGCGCCCGTCGGTGTCGACCACCGCCGCATCGACCCCGTCAAGGGAGGTTCCGCTCATCGCCCCGAGCGCGCGCAGCGGCGCGCCGATTCTCCCGGCCTTATTCATGGCCTTTTCCTTTGTCTCACTGCCGCCTATACACTCCCCGCAAATCAAACCCGAGGCAAGCCATGACATACCACCCGAAATCGGACTTCATGCAGGTGATGATGACCCGCGGCTATCTGGCCGACTGCACCGATTACCAGGGCCTCGACGAGGCGCTGAACAAGGGCGTGGTGACCGCTTATATCGGGTATGACGCCACCGCGAAATCGCTGCACGTGGGGCATCTGCTGAACATCATGATGCTGCGCTGGCTGCAAAAGACCGGGCACCAACCGATCACCCTGATGGGCGGCGGCACGACAAAGGTGGGCGATCCCAGCTTTCGCGCCGACGAACGCCCGCTGCTGAGCGCGGAGCAGATCGACGCCAATATCGCCGGCATGAAACAGGTGTTCTCGAAATACCTCAGCTACGATGACACCCCAAACGGCGCGCTGATGCTGAACAACGCCGAATGGCTCGACGGGTTGAACTACCTCGAGTTCCTGCGCGACATCGGGCGGCATTTCTCGGTCAACCGGATGCTCAGCTTCGAGTCCGTGAAATCCCGGCTCGACCGCGAGCAATCGCTGTCCTTCCTCGAATTCAACTACATGATCCTGCAGGCCTATGACTTCCTTGAGCTGAACCGCCGCTACGGCTGCGTGCTGCAGATGGGCGGCTCGGACCAATGGGGCAATATCGTCAACGGCATCGACCTCACCCGCCGGGTTCTGGATCACGAGATCTACGGCCTCACCTCGCCGCTGCTCACCACCAGCGACGGGCGCAAGATGGGCAAGAGCCAGGGCGGCGCCATGTGGCTCAATGCCGACATGCTCAGCCCGTACGAGTTCTGGCAGTTCTGGCGCAACACCACCGACGCCGACGTCGGTCGCTTCCTCAAGCTCTACACCGAGCTCGAGGTCGAGGAATGCGACCGCCTCGGCGCGCTGGCGGGCTCCGAGATCAACGCCGCCAAGATCATCCTCGCCAACGAGGTGACGACGCTGTGCCACGGCGCCGGGGCGGCGGCAGCGGCCGAGGCTACCGCGCGCGAGGTCTTCGAAAAGGGCGGTGTCGGCGACGACCTGCCGACGCTGGCGCTGACGCCCGCCGACCTGGCCGATGGTGGCATTTCCATCGTGCAGGTGATCGTGCGCGCGGGTCTGGCCAAGTCCGGCAAGGAGGCCAAGCGCCTGATCGCCGAGAACGGCGCCCGGCTCGACGACGCGCCGCTCACCGACGCCGGGCTGATGCTCGACGCCGCCGCGCTCTCCGCGCCGATCAAGCTCTCCGCCGGCAAGAAGCGCCACGCGCTGGTGCAGCTGGCCGACTGACCGGCAGGGCGCCCCGCGCCCTGCCCCCCCCCGGCGCTTTTTTTGTCACCCCGCGCCTGACTCGGGGCCTCCCAACCCTCCCTGTCACCCCGGGCTTGACCCGGGGTCTACCGTCACACACCCAAGATCCCGGATCACCTCCGGGATGACAGCCCCACAGCACACCAACGCTGTCACCCCGCGCCTGACCCGGGCCTCTCGCCACACCGCCAACACCTCCGGAATGACAGCCGCATTCCATTCACCGCCCGATTCCGCCGCGTTCCCGCAGGCGCCCTCTGGATTTCCCCACCCGCCGCCTGTTATCTGAACACATGTTCAGATCAAGGGAGAGGGACCCGACATGAAACTCAGCACCACCGCAGCGGTCATCACCGGCGGCGCCTCCGGCCTGGGCGAGGCCACCGCGCGCCACTTCGCAGCGAACGGCGCACAGGTCACCCTGCTCGACCGCGACGCCGAGCGCGGCACCAAGGTGGCCGAGGAGATCGGCGGGTATTTCGCCGAGACCGACGTGACCGACGAGGACTCGGTCAAGGCGGCGATCGACATGGCCGTCGAGAAGATGGGCAAGATCACCGCCACGGTGAACTGCGCCGGCATCGCCTATGGCATCAAGACCGTGGGCAAGGACGGCCCGCATCCGCTGGATGCCTTCAAGCGCACCATCGACATCAACCTGGTGGGCACCTTCAATGTCTGCCGGCTGGCGGCTGAGGTCATGGCCCGGAACGAGCCCGAACCCGACGGCGCGCGCGGCGTCATCGTCAACACCGCCTCGGTCGCCGCCTTCGACGGGCAAAAGGGCCAGGCCGCCTATTCCGCCTCCAAGGGCGGTGTCGTCGGCATGACCCTTCCGATGGCGCGCGATCTGGCCAGCTCCGGCATCCGCGTGATGACCATCGCGCCGGGTATCTTCATGACGCCGATGCTGGCCGGCCTGCCGGAAGAGGTGCAGCAACAGCTCGCCGCCGACGTGCCCAATCCCGCCCGCCTCGGCCAACCCGAGGAATACGGTCGCATGGCCGGCTTCATCGTCGAGATGGGCTATCTCAACGGCGAGGTGATCCGTCTCGACGGCGCCCTGCGGATGCGCTGAGCGGGACGCACCCGCGCCCTGTCATCCCCGCCACCCTGTCATCCCCGCGAAAGCGGGGATCTCTAAATCCACAGGAATTTCGACCGCGAACGCGGAAACGGTGGCAAGACAACCCGAAACGTACAAAACGGCCCGGAAACTCCCCAATCGGCGTTTCCGGGCCGTTTTTCCGCGTCGCGACTTGTACGAAACGCAGCCTGAATCCTACGAGTCAGCCGCCTTTTCTTCCAACTCCAGCCATTCCTCTTCCGCCGAAGAAAGCTTCTCCTGACGCGCCACCAGCGCCTCGGTTGCCTTCTGGAACTTCACCGGCTCACGGGTGAACAACGCCGGATCGGCCAGCAATTCCTCCAGCTTTCCGATCTCGGCCTCCAACCGTTCGATCTCTCCCGGGAGCGCCTCCAGCCGGTGCTTCTCGGTAAAGGAAAGACCGGTTTTCACCTTCTCTTCCTGCTTTACCTTCGACTTGGAACCTTTTGTCTTTTCGCCTTTTTCTTTGACAGGATCCGGGCGTTGCGCCTGGTAATCGCTCCAGCCGCCCGCATAGATCACCGCGCGCCCGTCGCCCTCCATCGCCACCGTGGTGGCGGCCATCCGGTCGAGGAAATCCCGGTCGTGGCTGACCAGCAGAACGGTGCCGTCGTAATCGTCCAGCAACTCCTGCAACAGGTCCAGCGTCTCCACGTCCAGATCGTTGGTCGGTTCGTCCATCACCAACAGATTCGACGGCTGCGCCATCAGCTTCGCCAACAGCAATCGCGCCTTTTCCCCGCCCGAAAGCGCCCTTACCGGGGCCCGGGCCTGGCGTTCGTCGAACAGGAATTCCTTAAGATAACCAACGACATGCTTGGGTGTTCCCCGCACCATGACCTGGTCGGCCTTGCCCGAGACGCGCATCTGCGGATCGCCGGTCAGGCTCTCCCAAAGGGTCGCATCGGGATCAAGCTGCGCGCGCGCCTGATCGAACACCGCGATCTCCAGGTTGGTGCCCCGCACCACGGTTCCGCCGTCCGGTTCGACCTCGCCCAGCAGCATCTTGAGCAAGGTGGTCTTGCCCGCGCCGTTGGGCCCGACAAAGGCCACACGGTCGCCGCGCTGGATCTTGATCGAAAAGTCACGAAGGATAGCCTTATCCCCGTAAGTCTTTGAAATATCTGTTGCCTCGATGACCTTTCGGCCGGACTTCGGGCCTGAGTCCAGCGCCATTCCGGCGGCGCCCTGTCGCGTGATCTGGGCCGCGCGTTCGGCCCGCAACGCCTGCAACGCCCGCACCCGGCCCTGATTGCGCTTGCGCCGCGCGCTGATCCCCTCCACCGCCCAGCGGGCCTCGGACTTGATCAGCCGGTTCAGCTTGTGCCGCTGCATGTCCTCTTCGTCCCAGACCGCGTCGCGCCAGGCCTCGAAGTCGGCGAACCCCTTGTCCTGACGACGTACAATTCCCCTGTCCAACCAAAGGGTTGCACGCGTAAGGTTACGCAGGAAGGCGCGGTCGTGGCTGATCAGAACATAGCCCGCGCGCGTCGCCTTCAGCTCCTGTTCCAGCCAGCCGATCGCCTCGATATCGAGATGGTTGGTCGGCTCGTCCAGCAGCATCAGTTCCGGCGCCTCGGCCATCAGCTTCGCCAGCGCCGCGCGCCGTCGCTCGCCGCCCGAGGCGGTCTCGACCGGGCGCGCGGGATCGAATTTCAGCCCCTCTCCGGCGCGCTCCACCTTGTACATCTCTCCCGGCTCCAACCCGGAGGTCGCGAAATCTCCGAGCGTGGAAAACCCGGTCATGTCAGGGTCTTGCTCCATGTAGCCAACCGAGGATCCGGGGCCTACGATGACCTCGCCCTTGTCCGGCTCGACCAGGCCGGCCATCACCTTCATCAGGGTCGACTTGCCCGATCCGTTGCGCCCGACCAGGGCGACCCGGTCGCCGGGTTGCACCACAAGGTCGATGCCGGAAAACACCGGATCGCCACCGAAGGTGAGGGAAATGCCGTTGAGCTGCAAAAGGGGTATACGTGCCATGCCCGCCAGCTATCCTCGCCCGCGCGCGCCGTCAACGCCCCTGCACCCGCGCCGCGGAAAACCCCGGCTCAGCCCGCCACGGTCCGAAGCAGCTTCTTGCGCGCCGGGGGAATCGCCCCGATTTCCAACCCGGTAAAGACATGCAGCGTGTTCATCTGCCGGTCGACCACCGCGTGATCGCTGACCCAGCCGCCCATCATCAGGTAGGTGCGCAGCAGCGGTGGCATCCGTACCATCGCTTTCCTGGCGTCCGGCTTGCGCCGCAACCGCGCGGCGAATCGAAACACATCCGGCGCCTTGACCCGTGGCAGCCAGCGTTTCGGTCCGAGGTGGCGATGTTTCAAAATGGCAAAGGCATCGAGGTATTGCGCGGTCTCGGTCCCCGCGAAGGAGGAACAGCCGAACAGCATGGCGACGTCGTTGTCATCGACAAAACGGGTCATCGCCCCCCAGGCGACCCGCAGGATGTCGGGGTCGTGAACATCGGGGTCGATGCAGAATCGCCCCATCTCGACCATGCGCCCGTCAAAGCTTTGCAGCCCGGAAAGCTCATAGAATTGCGCCGAGTAGCTGCGCGCCAGTTGTGCGCCGTCCTCGAACATCAGCATGCGGAAACAGCAGACCAGAGCGCCGCTGCGGGTGTCGTGCACAAGGAAGTGCGAACAGATCTCGTCAAAGGAATCGCGGTCGGGCTGCTCGGTGCGGAACGCCCGCGTGCGCAGCGCCTGCGCCGCCGCGATATCGTCGGCGGTTTCGGCCAGACGCGCCCGGTACCGGCCCTTGGTCAACAGCGGCATATGTCCCTCCGCGATGCTTCGGCAGGATCGTAGGTCTGCGCCGTCCAGCACACAAGATAAGACGCCGGCTTGATGCCGGTCAGTTACTCGAGCACGCTGCCCGGGTTGAACCGTCCGAGGTTGCCCAGCAGCTGCCGCAGGAAGGTCTTGTCCTCGACGCTGGAACTGGTCACCCGGCGCTCGAGCGGGATGGTGCGGCCATCCTCGAGCCCGTAGCGTTCGATACCGCGCACCACGCCACGCTGGTCGAAATTGATCGCCACCACCTCGCGCGAGACCACCTTGGGCTCCGTCGGCCCGAAGTGGCGCATGCGGGAGGCGACATAATAAAATCCGCTGTCCTTGAGCACGCCGGAGGAGGTCGGCGGGCCGACCGCCTCGACCACGCTGTCGCGGGTGTCCTTGCCGACCTGGATCGCGTCCAGATCCTCGGGCGTGGGCACATAGCCGTGGTTGCGATAGATCGTGACACACCCCGACACGGCCAGAACCATGAGCGTCAGACCGGCGCCGCGCAGGGCCGCTTTCAGCGGAGAGAGAGATGCATTCATTGCTGCCCTTTCGGCTTGGCTTTTCTGTGCCTGCCATCCCGCTTATATAAACTGCGCCCACGGTTCAAGATTGCGAACACCAATGAAGAAAGGCGACCCCCGGGAATGACCGACACAAATGCGCTGCGGGTGGCCGACCTGCCACAGACCGCCCCCACCCCCTTTGAACTGGTCCCCGGACCCGAGGCGCGCGCGGCGCTGGCGGCCGAGCTGGAGTTGAGCGCGCTGCGCAAGCTGCGCTTTGCTGGCCGGATCCGCACCAGCGGCAAGCGCGACTGGCTGCTCGAAGGGCATCTCGGCGCCACCGTGGTGCAGCCCTGCGTGGTGACGCTGGAGCCGGTGACCACGCGAATCGAGACCGACGTACGGCGGCTGTTCCTGGCCAAGATGCCCGAGACCGAAGCGCCCGAGGTGGAAATGGGCGAGGATGACACCACCGAGCCGCTGGGGGCCTGGATCGACCCCGCCGCGGTGATGGCCGAGGCACTGGCGCTGGCGCTGCCGCTCTACCCGCGCAAGGAGGACGCCGAACTGGGCGAGGCGGTCTATACCGAACCGGGCAAGGCGCCGCTGCGCGACGAGGACGCCCGCCCCTTTGCCGGGCTGGCCGCGCTGCGCGATGCGCTGAAAAAAGACGAATGACCGGCGCCTTGCCCCCTCTCGCATCCGTCAGTCGGGGCGCGGGGGCAAGAATCGGTTGCAAGCGGCAAAAATGCCGGTATTTTCGCCCGCTCATCCGAATTAGGGTTGGACATCGCGCAGGCTGCGGCCTAAACGCACGTCACGCCGTAGCAAACGGAAACGAAACATGGCCCGCGGGACCGCTCCGGGCCCCCAAAACAGACAAGGGTTGAGACATGGCTGTCCAACAGAACAAAGTATCCAAGTCGCGCCGCAACAACCGCCGGGCGCATGATGCCTTGGTTGCTGCGAACCCCAACGAGTGCCCGAACTGCGGCGAGTTGAAGCGTCCGCACCACGTGTGCCCGTCCTGCGGCCACTATGACGACAAGGAAATTGTCGCCATGGCCGACGAGGTCGATCTGGACGAAGACGCGGCTTGAGCCACACCGAAGCCACCTGCGCATGACGGCTAAGTCCGACCAGATGAACGATCGAAACCGCCCCGAGGGCGCGCAAATCGTCATTTCGGTCGATGCGATGGGTGGCGACGCGGGCCCCGGGGTGGTGATCTCGGGGATGGCGGAATCCGCCATGAAGAACCCCGACCTGGGGTTCATCCTGCACGGTCCGGAAGAGACGCTGAGAAAGCTGGTCGCGCGCCGCCGCACGCTTGCGGGGCGCGTGTTTTTTCGTGACGCGCCCGACGTCGTCACGATGGAGGACAAGCCCAGCCACGTGATGCGTCACGGCAAGAGCACCTCGATGTGGTCGGCACTGCAGGCGGTGCGCGACGGCGAGGCGCATGGCGCCGTCTCCTGCGGCAATACCGGCGCGCTGATGGCGCTGAGCATGCTGTGCCTGCGCAAGCTGCCGGGCGTCAGCCGCCCGGCGATCGCGGTGCTGTGGCCGTCGCGCAACCCCCAGGGCTTCAACGTGATGCTCGACGTCGGCGCCGATGTGCGTGCCGACGCGCGCGACCTGCTGCAATACGCACTGATGGGCGCCTCTTACGCGCGCAACGGGATGGACCTCAAACGCCCCCGGATCGGCCTGCTCAACGTCGGCACCGAGGAACACAAGGGCCGCCCCGAGCTGAAAGAGGCGCATGGGCTGATCGCGCAGTTCGCCGATCAGGCCCATTTCGATTTCGTCGGCTTCGTCGAGGGGCGCGACATACCCGGTAACGTGGCCGACGTGATCGTGACCGACGGGTTCACCGGCAACGTCGCGATCAAGACCGGGGAAGGCACCGCCGCGATGATCGGCGCGTCGCTGCGCGAGGCGTTCCGCTATTCGCTGCTGTCGCGGCTTGCCTCGGTGCTGGCGATCACCTCGCTGCGCCGGCTGCAAAAGCGGATCGACCCCCGCCGGGTCAACGGCGGCGTGTTCCTCGGGCTGAACGGCACGGTGGTCAAATCCCACGGCGGCGCCGATGCCACCGGGGTGTCGGCGGCGATCAAGCTGGCCTTTCACCTGGCAGAGTCGGGCTTTGCCGAACGGTTGGCGGCACGGGTTGCATCCACCGCCACACTTGTCGAGGATGGTGCGACCGCGACGGCGCCAACAGCCGAAAAAACAGAAAAACAGGGAGGCGGGCGAGAGGCATGACAAAACGTTCTGTGGTGATCGGGGTCGGCCACTATCTGCCGGAACGGGTGGTCCCCAACGCCGAGTTCGAGAAGACTCTCGACACCTCCGACGAATGGATTCGCAGCCGCTCGGGCATCGAGCGCCGCCATTTCGCCGCCGAGGATGAGTCCACCTCGGACCTGGCCACCCATGCTGCGCAGGCGGCCCTGGCCGATGCCGGGATCGAGGCGGACGACATCGACGCCATCATCCTGGCCACCTCGACCGCCGATCTGACCTTTCCCTCGGCCGCGACCATGGTGCAGGCCCGGCTGGGAATGACCACCGGCTTTGCCTTTGACGTCCAGGCGGTCTGCGCCGGGTTCATCTATGCGCTGAGCAATGCCAACGCGATGATCCTGTCCGGCCAAGCCAAGCGGGTCATGGTGATCGGGGCCGAGACCTTCTCGCGCATCATGGACTGGACCGACCGGTCGACCTGCGTGTTGTTCGGCGATGGCGCCGGCGCCCTGATTCTCGAAGGTCAGGAGGGCAGCGGCACCGCGCAGGATCGCGGAATCCTCGCCGTCGACCTGAACTCCGACGGACGCTACAAGGACCTGCTGTACGTCGATGGCGGCGTATCCACAGGCACCTCGGGCTATCTGCGGATGCAGGGCAACCAGGTATTCCGTCACGCGGTCGAAAAGCTGGCCAAGACGGCAGAGACCGCGCTGGAGCGCGCCGGTCTCGGTGCCGATGATCTCGACTGGATCGTACCGCACCAGGCCAACATCCGCATCATCCAGGGCACCGCCAGGAAGATGGGGCTGAGCATGGACAAGGTGGTGGTCACGGTCCAGGACCACGGCAATACCTCGGCCGCATCGATTCCGCTGGCGCTGTCGGTGGGCAAGGCCCGCGGCCAGATCAAGCAAGGCGATCTGGTGGTGACCGAGGCGATCGGCGGCGGCCTGGCCTGGGGCGCGGTGGTTCTGCGCTGGTAACGGTGCGGTTTGCCACCTAAACCGCCTCGTTTAATTCATTGATATTGACAGTGAATTTGCGCTCACCCTATTCTCCCAGAATAAAACGGGGGATGGTATGGGCTCAAAAACACTCACGCGGATGGATCTGAGCGAGGCAGTATTCCGCGAGGTCGGGCTGTCGCGCAATGAAAGCGCCCAGTTGGTCGAAAGCATGCTGGACCTGATTTCCGACGCGCTGGTGCGCGGCGAACAGGTCAAGATTTCGTCTTTCGGCACGTTCAGCGTTCGCGACAAATCCGCCAGAATCGGTCGCAATCCGAAGACCGGCGAAGAGGTTCCGATTCAGCCGCGCCGGGTTCTGACCTTTCGACCGTCGCACCTGATGAAAGACCGGGTCGCCGACGGCAACCGGAAATAGGCGGGTTACGGGCGTATGGCCAAATCTCCCGATGCCTTTCGCACCATAAGCGAAGTCGCGGCCTGGCTGGGGGTTCAGGCGCATGTCCTGCGGTTCTGGGAAAGCAAGTTCAGCCAGGTCCGTCCGGTCAAGCGCGCCGGCGGGCGGCGTTATTACCGCCCCTCCGACATGCGCCTGATCGGCGGCATCAAGACGCTGCTGCACGACGACGGCATGACCATCAAGGGTGTTCAGAAAATCCTGCGCGAACAGGGCGTTGCCCATGTTTCAGCGCTCTCCCCCGCGTTGGAGGGAGAGGCGGACGACAGCCTTGAGGCGGTGGTGGAGTCGGGGGGCACCGTGCTGGCCTTCAAGGCAAAGGACGCCCCGTCGACAGAGGTTTCGGGGACGGTCGGGTCGCAACCCGAGCAGACCGACACCCCGGACCACGACGCGGCGGCGGACGACGCCCCGCCGGCAAGCACCCTGCCCTCGTTCCTGAGTCGGCCACCGGAAACGACACCGGACATGGCGCGCCCAACGCCGCCGACCCCGGTCACACCCGTCCCGGTCACACCGGCCCCTGTGGCCGCAGCGCCCGGCACCGGCGCACCGCTCGAGGCCGACCTGCCCTATACACCGGGCGTGCTGGGCCACCTGGCCGGAGTCACCGTTTTGAGCCCGGACCAGGCCAACCGGATCGCGCCCTTGGCGCGGGCTTTGCGTGATTGGCACGACCGTCACGCCAAAGCCGGCTGGGGCTGACGAAAAATCAATGTTTTCCTCTTGCTCCCCGCCGCAGAAACGGTATGAAGGCGCACACGTCGGGCTATGGCGCAGCCTGGTAGCGCGTCCGTCTGGGGGACGGAAGGTCGCAGGTTCGAGTCCTGCTAGCCCGACCAAATTACACCGACGTAGAGAACAATCATGCCGCCCCCACCCCCGGCGCGGCGGGGGATAGGCATGACCGGCGTTTGCCCCGATCACCAGATCCGCACCATGATCGACAGCGGCGCGATCCGCGCCGCAACGCCGGTGCTGGACGAACAGGTCCAGCCCGCCAGCCTCGATCTGCGACTGGGCCGCGTGGCCTATCGCATCCGCGCCTCCTTCCTGGCCGGACAGGGCCGCACCGTGGCCGAGCGTCTGGACGAGTTCGAGATGCACCGAATCGACTTGGACGGCGGCGCGGTGCTGGAAAAGGGCTGCGTCTACCTGGTGCCGCTCGAGGAATCGCTCGCCCTGCCTGCCGATATGACCGCGGTCGCCAACGCCAAGAGCTCCACCGGGCGACTCGACCTGCTGACCCGGAGCATCACCGACGGCGGGGCCGAGTTCGACCGAATCGCGCCGGGCTATTCCGGCCCGCTTTACGCCGAGATCTGCCCGCGCAGTTTCTCGGTGCTGGTGCGTCCCGGCATGCGGTTGAACCAGATCCGGTTTCGGCGCGGCCAAGCGGTGCTGAGCGACGCGGAACTGCGAACGCTGCACGCGGAGGCCCCACTGGTCGATGGTCCGGCGATGATCGAACAGGGGCTTGGCTTCTCGGTCGACCTGCGGCCCGCGCAATCAGACCTGGTCGGCTATCGCGCCAAGCCGCATACCGGGGTGATCGACCTGGATCGCATCGGTGCCTATGACCCGGCCGACTTCTGGGAAGAGGTGCGCAGCAAGACCGGCCAGATCATCCTCGATCCCGGTGCGTTCTATATCCTTGTCAGCCGGGAGGCGGTGCACATCCCGCCCGACTATGCCGCCGAGATGGCCCCCTACCTCGCCATGGTGGGGGAGTTCCGGGTGCATTACGCCGGCTTCTTCGATCCCGGGTTCGGCCATGCGGGCGCCGGTGGGGCCGGTGCGCGCGGCGTGCTCGAGGTGCGCTGCCACGAGGCCCCCTTTGTCCTGGAACACGGGCAGGTGGTGGGCCGGCTGGTCTATGAGCGGATGACGGCCCAGCCCGCGCGCCTCTATGGTGCGGGCATTGCCTCGAACTACCAGGGCCAGGGGCTGAAACTCTCCAAGCACTTCCGCGCCGCGTAACCGGCGCGCGGCGCAGTCACCGCGGGATCACCGCGCGTTGCGCTGTGCCGCATAGGCGGCGCGCCGGTCCCTGCGCAACTGGCGCCGATAGGCGCGCTCTTGCGCAGACATGCCCGTCTCTGCCTCCGGCGCCGGTGCGACCGGTTGGGCGCGCGGTTTCGGTTGCGGCGGCGGGGGCGGTGCCAAGGCGTCGCGTTGCTGAGACGCCGGCTCCGGTGATGAAACGGGTTGCGGCGCTGGCTTCGGCTCGGGCCGGGGTGTGGTTGTCCGCTCTTCCCGCGCCTGAGGCTGCGGCTTGGGCGCCTTCACCCGCGACTTGCGCTTCTTGCCGAAGTTGGACGCCGCGTTGATCCCCGCGTTGATCCCGGTATGGATCACGCGCCGCATCAACAGCCGCAGGACCATGTTGATGATCTGGTTCAGGTTCATGTCCTGATTCCTCTGCCGTTCGCGCAGTACATAGGGTCGGAATTTGCCGATTTCAGGGCAGAGGCCCGATCAATCCTCGAAAAGCTCGGACTGGCCCTCGATGACCTCGTCATCCTCGTCGTCATCCTCGTCCTGCCCGCCCATCAGCCCCGGGCGCGGGCGGTTTTCCAGCAAGCCCGCGGCGCGCAATTCCTTCAGCCCCGGCAGGTCGCGGGCGGTCTCCAACCCGAAATGATCAAGGAACTGCGGCGTCACCACGAAGGTCACCGGGCGGCCCGGTGTCATCTTGCGGCGGCCAAAGCGGATCCATTCCATTTCCAGCAGCTGGTCGATGGTGCCCCGGCTGACCGAGACGCCGCGAATCTCCTCGATCTCGGCCCGCGTGCAGGGCTGGTGATAGGCAATGATCGCCAGCGTCTCGATCGCGGCGCGCGACAGCTTGCGGGTCTCGACCGTCTCCTTCTGCATCAGGTAGCCGAGGTCGGGCGCGGTCCGGAACGCCCAGGCATCGCCCACCTTGACCACGCGCACCCCGCGCCCCTCGTAGCGTTTGCGCAGATGCACCAGCGCCTCGGCCGCGTCGCAGCCATGCGGCATCCGCGCCTCGAGGTCACGCACGGTGACCGGGTCGACACTGGCAAACAGCACCGCCTCGGCCATGCGCTCCTGCTCGGCCATGGGCGGGGCCTCGAACAGGGTGTCGCTCCGGGTTTCTTCGTGGTCGTCGGTCACGTCCTGTCGTCCCTTCTGCGCAATTGAATCGGGGCGAACAGCTCGCTCTGCCGGATTTCCATATGCCCCTCCTTGACCAGTTCGAGCGAGGCCGCAAAGGTCGCCGCCGTGGCCGAACGGCGCCGCATCGGATCGTTTTCCCAGCCGTCTGGCAGGTAACTGGTGATGTCCGTCCAGGTTCCGGCAAAGCCGATCAGCGGGCGCATCCGCTCCAGCGCCTGCTCCATGGTGAACAGGTTGTCGCGATCCATCACGAAGGGGCGAAACTCGTCCTTGGTGCGAATGCGGGCATAGCCCTGCATCAGGTCCAACAGGGTTGCGGTATAGGTCACCCGTCGCACCCGCGTCACCTCTTCGCGGTGACCACGGGCAAAGAAATCGCGCCCCAGCTGGTCCCGCCCCATCAGCCGCGCGGCGGCGTCGCGCATCGCCTGCAACCGCTCCAGCTGGAACGCCAGGTGCGCCGCCAGTTCCTCGCCCGAGGGACCCTCTTCGTCCGGGTCCGGCGGCAACAGGAGCCGCGATTTCAGAAACGCCAGCCAGGCCGCCATCACAAGGTAATCGGCGGCCAGCTCGATCCGCAGCGTCTTGGCCTTTTCGACAAAGATCAGGTACTGGCGCGCCAGTTGCAGAACCGAGATCGTGCGCAGGTCCACCTTTTGCGTGCGCGACAGCATCAACAGCACGTCGAGCGGGCCCTCGAACCCCTCGACATCCACGATCAACGCCTCGGCCGCCAACCGTTCGGTGACCGAGAGCGTGTCTTCCTGGAACAGATCGCCGTTATCCGACATAAACCTCACCGCCCATGAGGGCAGAAAGCTCCGCCTCGGCGGCGTCAATGTCAAGCGGTTCGGGCGCCCGGCGCGCCGCCAGCGCGGCCTCGGCCCGGGCCTGGGCGGCATCGGTCATCGCGCCCGCCGCATCCGCCACCGCGACCCGTTCAGCCAGCGTGCCGTTGCAGAGCAGCACCACGTCACAGCCCGCGGTCAGCGCGGCGCGGCTGAGATCGCCCAGGTCGCCCTGCAACGCCTTCATCGAGATGTCGTCGGTCATGATCAGCCCGTCAAAGCCGATCTGGTCGCGGATCATCCCCATCACCGGGGCCGAAAGAGTCGCCGGTTCGGAATCCAGCGCGTCATAGACCAGATGCGCGGTCATTCCCATCGGCAGGTCGTTCAGCGCGCGAAAGGCGGCGAAATCGGTGTCGTCCAGATCTTCGGGATCGGCGGCGACATGCGGCAGGTCGAAATGGCTGTCCTGGGTGGCGCGACCGTGGCCGGGGATGTGTTTCAGCACCGGCAGGACCCCGCCCGCCAAAAGCCCGTCGGCCACCGCGCGCGCCAGTTCCGCGACCCTGTCGGCCTGCGTGCCATAGCAGCGATTGCGCAGAAACGGGTGGGTGCCGTCAAACGCCAGGTCGGCCATTGGGGCACAGTCGGTGTCAATGCCAAGGGCGCGCAATTCATCCGCGATCAACCGATAGCGCAGAAACATCGCCCGCGCCGCGCCGTCTCCGGCCCGCGCCACGTGCTCCAGCGGTGGCCGCCACTCCCGCGCCAGCGGCGCCCGCAGCCGTTGCACGCGCCCGCCCTCCTGGTCGATCAGGACCGGGCAATCGCGCCCGACGGCCGCGCGAAACTCGTTGCACAGCGCGCGCACCTGGTCCGGCGTGTCGATATTGCGGGAGAACAGGATGAAGCCAAAGGGATCCACGTCGCGGAAAAACGCGCGCTCTTCCCGGCTCAGCCGCAGCCCCTCTGCATCAAGGATCGTGGCGCCGAAGGTCATCTTGCGGTGACGGGGATGCAATCGGCGTTCTCGGCAACCAACGCCGAGCAGAACCGCCGCGCATCGGACAGGTCCTCGAACCCCATCGCGCGCAGCCGGTAAAAAGTGCGCCCGCCGCTGCTGGCCTTCTGGATCACCCGCTTCTTGCCGTCGAGATAGGCCTCGAACCGGGTATTCAGCCGATCCCATGCCGCGCGCGCCACCTCGGGCGAGTCATAGGCGCCAAGCTGGGCCAGCCGGGTGCCGACCGGAACGCTGTCCGCCGTAACATCGACACGGGCCACCGCATCCTGCGCCGCGCTCAGCGCCGCCATGACATCCGCATCCGAACCCGTCGCAGAGGCGAGCCGAACCGGGCGGGCCAGCGGCCGCAACGAGCGTCGGACCCCCGGCGCGTTGAGCACCGTCGATGACACCCTGGCTTCAATGGGTTCCGGTGTATCAAGAACCATGTCGGATCCGATCTCCGGCGTCAGGTCCGCCTCGCTGTCCGACGACGCCCCCAAGAGGCCACCCTGCAGCCGCGCGGGCTGAATGATCCGGTCCTCTGCAGGCGCTTCGGTTTCGCCCTCCTCCAAAGGGGCGACATCGCGGGTCAACTCGTCGACCAGCTTGTCGACCTGGCCGTCGCGGAAGGCCGCGATGGTGTCACTGTCGACCGAGGCCTTGGTCACCGCCGGAGTCGCCGTGGTGCCCAGTTCGCCCATCGGCAGATCCTCGTCGGTCAGATGCACCGGGCGCGGCGCCAGTGCCAGGCGGTCGGGCGGCGGGGCCGCCGTTCCCCGGGCTGCCACCGCGTTCACGGCCAGTCCCTGGTGATCGGCCGGACGCCCGCCCGGATCCTTGGGCTGTTCCCGCATCGGCCCTTCCAGCGCCCGCACCACCGGCACGCCGCTGACGTCGCGCATCAACAGCTTGTAACCCCAGATCCCAACGCCGATCACCAGCACCAGGGATGCCAGCGCGCCGGCAACGTTGACCGCCTTGCCGATCGAGCCCTGATCCCGGGTTCCTGCCGCATCGCCGTCCTGTGGGACGGCGTCCTCTGCATAGAGATCGCCCCCATACACACCATAGGTGTACTCGATTTCCGCCATGTCCGCCTCACTGCCCCTTCGGCGCGGGGTTCAAACCGCGCATGGGGTCTCTTGTCATCTGCCTCAGGCCAGCGGTTCGGGCGGTTTTGTCACCGCATCTCCTGCGCCGGCGTCACCCCAAGAATACCAAGGCCGGCAGAAATAACAACGGATACGGCCCGCGCCAGTGCCATTTTTGCATGGCTTGTGGCCGCATCGCCCTCTTGCAGGAACCGAAGCTCGGGCAATTCGTTGCCCCGGTTCCACAGCGCGTGGAACTCGCCCGCCAGTTCATAGAGGTAGAAGGCGACGCGATGCGGCTCGTGCGAGCGGGCGGCAATCTCGACCAGGCGCGGCCATTCGGCAAGTTTGCGGGCGACCGCCAGCTCGGCCTCGTGGCCCAGCGGGGACAGGTCCGCCGCGCCGAGGGTGGCGTCGTCGGTGGCGATCTGTGCCGCCTCGGCCTTGCGCAGCACGCTCATCACCCGGGCATGGGCGTATTGTACATAAAACACCGGATTTTCCCGGCTTTGCTCGAGCACCTTGTCGAAATCGAAATCCAGCGGCGCATCGTTCTTGCGCGTCAGCATCACGAACCGGGTCACGTCCGGGCCGACCTGTTCGACCACGTCGCGCAGGGTGACGAAGTTGCCGGCCCGCTTGGACATCTTGAACGGCTCGCCGTTCTTCCACAGTTTGACCAGCTGCGTCAGCTTGATGTCGAGCGGCACCCGCCCTTCGGACAGCGCCGAAACCGCCGCCTTCATGCGTTTGACATAACCACCGTGATCGGCGCCGAAGACGTCGATCAGCTCGTCGAACCCGCGTGTCACCTTGTCGTAGTGATAAGCGATGTCGGGCGCGAAATAGGTCCAGCTACCGTCCGATTTCATGATCGGGCGGTCCACGTCGTCACCGTGATCGGTTGATTTGAACAGGGTCTGTTCGCGCGGCTCCCAATCCTCGGGAGTCTTGCCCTTGGGCGGTTCCAGCACGCCGCGATAGATCAGCCCCTTGCCGCGAAGATACTCGATCGCCGCCTCGATCCGCCCGGTGCCGTAAAGCGATTTCTCGCTGAAGAACACGTCCATCTTCACACCCAGCGCGGCCAGGTCGGCGCGGATCAGCTCCATCATCTTGTCGGTGGCATAGTCGCGCAGCTGTTCCAACCAAACCGCCTCGGGCTGATCGACGTAGCGGTCGCCGACCTCTTTCGCCAGCGTCTCGCCGACCTCGATCAGGTATTCGCCGGGATAGGTGCCCTCGGGAAACTCGACCGCCGCGCCCTGTGCCTCGAGATACCGCAGGTAGACCGAGCGGGCCAGCACATCGACCTGCGCACCACCGTCATTGATATAGTATTCGCGCGTCACCTTGTGGCCGGAATAGGCCAGCAGGCTGGCCAGTGCATCGCCGAACACCGCGCCGCGGGTGTGACCCACGTGCAGCGGTCCGGTGGGGTTGGCGGAGACGTATTCCACGTTGACCTTGCGCCCCTGCCCCATCTCGGACCGGCCAAAGGCATCGCCCAGTTGCAGCACGCCAGAGACCACCCCGCGCCAGACGTCACCGGACAGGCGCAGGTTGAGGAACCCGGGACCGGCCACCTCGGCCGTTTCGATCCGCGCATCCTCGGCCAGCCGGCTGGCCAGCGCCTCGGCAATGTCGCGCGGCTTCATCTTGGCGGGCTTGGCCAGCACCATCGCCGCGTTGGTGGCCATGTCGCCATGGGCCGGATCGCGCGGCGGTTCCACCGTGACATTGTCCAGCGCCAGCCCCTCGGGCAGCGCGCCGGACTGCATCATCTCGGTCAGGTGGGACACGACAAGCGTGCGGATATCGGCAAACAGGTTCATCGGGCATCCTTTCGGGCTTTGGCGCGGTTTACCACTCCTTACGGGGCGGTCAACCGCCGGCGCCGACTGGTCAGGAGGGGCGACCGCCCAACAGCCGCGCATGTTCGAGCAGCGCGAAGCGATCGGTCATGCCGGCGATGTAGTCGGAAACGATCCGCGCCACCGCCGTTTCCCCCTCTTCCGCCTTGGCCGCGCGACCCAGGTCGGGATGCCAGCGGGCCGGCAGCAGACCGGGATCGGAGAGGAACAGCGCGAACAACTCCTCGACCACCACCGCCACTTCCAGCCGGATCTTCATGACCGAGGGCGCGCGGTACATGCGACGGAACAGAAAGGCGCGGATGTCCTTCAGATCCGCCCAAAGACCGGGGGAAAAGCAGATCACCGGGCGACCGAGATGGCGGATATCCTCAACCCGTTGCGCGCCACTCTCGGCAAGGTTGACGCGCGCGGTGTCGATCACGTCCGAGACCATCACCCCGAACACCCGGCGCAGCGCCTCGTGCCGGCGCCGGTTCCAGTCAAGGCCGGGGTATTTCGCGTCGACCTCGGCATAGGCCGGGCCGACGATCGGCAGGGACATGATATCTTCGTCGGTGAACAGCCCCGCCCGCAGCCCGTCATGCAGATCGTGGTTGTTGTAGGCGATGTCGTCGGCAAGCGCGGCCACCTGTGCCTCGGCGCTGGCATGGGTGTGCAGTTCCAGGTCGATCTCCTGGTTGCAGGCGGCCAGCGCCCAGGGCAGATCGCCCACCACCGGGCCGTTGTGTTTGGCAATCGCCTCAAGGGTTTCCCATGTGAGGTTCAACCCGTCAAACTCGGCATAGTGGCGTTCCAGCGCTGTGACGATGCGGATTGCCTGGGCGTTGTGGTCGAACCCGCCGTAGGGTGCCATCAGCGCATGCAGCGCGTCCTCGCCGGTGTGGCCGAACGGTGTGTGGCCAAGGTCATGCGCCAGCGCCACCGCCTCGGTCAACTCCTGGTTCAGCCCCAGAGCACCAGCGATGGTGCGGGCCACCTGCGCCACTTCGATCGAATGGGTCAGCCGGGTACGATAATTGTCGCCCTCGTGCTCGACGAAGACCTGTGTCTTGTGCTTCAGTCGCCGAAAGGCGCTGGCATGGATGATCCGGTCCCGGTCCCGTTGGAAACAGGAGCGAAAGCTGCTTTCCTCTTCCGCAACCAGCCGCCCGCGGCTGGCCTCCGGATTCGAGGCGTAAGGCGCGCGCATCTGCCGTCCTTGTTCTTGTGCCTGTGCTCATGGCCTCTATATTGGAATCTCAGAGGAATTCAAACGCCGGAGAGCGCCATGAAACTGCCACCCAAAGTGACCGAGCGTGCCTTTGCCCGCCTGGCCGAGATCGGCGCCGCCGACCAGGGCAAGGCGCTGCGCGTGGCCGTCGAGGGCGGCGGCTGCTCGGGCTTTCAATACGACATCGCGCTGGACGACCCGGCCGAGGACGACCTGGTGCTGGAGGGCAAGGGGCAGAAGGTCGTCGTCGACACCGTCTCGCTGCCCTTCCTTGAGAATGCCACCATCGACTTTACCGAGGAGTTGATCGGCGCGCGGTTCGTCATCGAGAACCCCAATGCCACCTCTTCCTGTGGCTGCGGCACCTCGTTCTCGATGTAAGGTCACGGGAAAGCCGTACCTTTCCGCGTCTTGCCGACAGACTTCAAACCTGAGGGTCATCCGTGCCCCCTGCCCGTGCGCGCCCGTCTTGCCCCCACGGGCGGGATCGACGATAGATCGCACAGCACCGCGACGGGAGAGCCGCCATGAAGATCGCCACCTTCAACATCAACGGGATCAAGGCGCGCGTGAACGCGCTGAGCGCCTGGCTGGACGATGCGCAACCCGACGTGGCGATCCTGCAGGAGATCAAGTCGGTCGACGAGAATTTCCCGCGCGAGATCTTCGAGGAACGCGGGTACAACGTCGAAACCCACGGCCAGAAAGGTTTCAACGGCGTGGCGATCCTGTCGAAACTGCCGCTGGAAGATGTCCGGCGCGGGTTGCCCGGCGACGACGCGGACGAACAGGCGCGCTGGATCGAGGCCACCGTGGTCGGCAAGACCGCGATCCGCCTGTGCGGGCTGTACCTGCCCAACGGCAATCCGGCACCGGGACCGAAGTTCGATTACAAGCTGGCCTGGATGGAACGGCTGGAGGCGCGCGCGCGCGACCTTCTGGCCGCCGAAGAGCCGGCGATGATGGCCGGCGACTACAACATCATCCCGCAGCCCGAGGATGCCGCCCGCCCCGAAGCCTGGATCGAGGACGCCCTGTTCCGCCCCGACAGCCGCGCCGCCTTTCAGCGCATCGTCAACCTCGGCTTTACCGATGCGGTGCGCGCCCGGCTGCGCGGGCCCGGCCATTATACCTTCTGGGATTACCAGGCCGGGGCCTGGAACCGCAACGACGGGATCCGCATCGATCACCTGCTGCTGACCCCGCAGGCGGCCGACCTGCTGGTCGACGTCGGTATCGACAAGGAGATCCGCGGGTATGAGAAGCCCTCGGACCACGTTCCCGTCTGGGTCGACCTGGACATCTGACCGCCTCCGCGTGTTTCCGCCGGTTGGGGCGCCGGCCCGTTGCCATGCCCTACGCTTCACGCGTTAATGGTTGCTCATGGTTTTGGTGAAAGGGTGTAACATGGTTCGGGCGATCCTGCGGCTTTCGACGCTGCTGCTGCTGGTGGCCTGCGGCCAAGGCTCGGCTCCGCCCGCGCCCTCGGCGGTCGAGACCACCGCGCATCCGCACATGTCCTTTCTCGCCGCGCCGCGGTTCGACGATCTTGACCCGCATGACTGGCAGGGCATCGCACCCCACCGCTACCCGGTGCATGGCATCGACGTCTCGCGCTACCAGGGAGAGATCGACTGGCAGGCAGCCCGGCGCGGCGGCATCGCCTTTGCCTATATCAAGGCCACTGAGGGCGGTGATCATTCCGATCCGATGTTCCGCGACCACTGGAGCGGCGCGCAACGGGCCGGGGTGCGGCGCGGCGCCTATCATTATTTCTACTTCTGCCGCCCGGCGGCGGAACAGGCGCGCTGGTTCATCCGCCATGTGCCGCGCGACGCCACCGCCCTGCCCCACGTGCTGGACATGGAGTGGAACCACCGCTCCCGCACCTGCACCAAGCGCCCCGACGGCGCCAAAGTCCGGGCCGAGGCGCGCCGATTTCTCGATATCCTCGAACGCCATTATGGCCACCGCCCGGTGATCTACACGACGCCCGATTTCTACCGCGAGACCGGAATTGGCAGGCTGGCGGGAACGCAATTCTGGCTGCGCTCGGTCGCCGGTCACCCCCGCGAGGTCTATCCCGGAGCGCGCTGGACATTCTGGCAATACACCGGCACCGGGGTTGTCCCAGGGGTCAAGGGACCGGTTGATATCAATGTGTTTTCCGGTCGCCCCGAGGCCTGGACCGGCTGGCCGGGTTGATTCTTTGCCTCTTCCATGCCAGATATTGATCTAGGTCAATTTTGTCCCAAAATTAAAAAAAGACCAACAGACGAGCATCCGAGGCATAGCTGACATGAGCACGCACACGATTCCGTGGCTGGAGAATATCAAGCTGATCCTGAGCCGCCCGAAGGCGGTTCAATTTGCTGCGCTCTGCTATCGCCCCGGTGCCGATGGCACGCCCGAAGTGTTGCTGGTCACCTCCTCGCGCGGGCGCTGGATCGCGCCCAAGGGCTGGCCGATCAACGGGCTGGAAGGGGCACAGATCGCACTGCAGGAGGCTTGGGAAGAGGCCGGCGTGCAGGACGGCAAACCCTGGCCCGAGCCGCTGACCAGCTACGATTGCGTCAAGCAGCACGACAGCGGGCTCGAACGGGACTGCACCATCTGGGTCTATCCGATCGAGGTGACGCGGATGTGCGACGACTTCCCCGAGGCCGACCGGCGCGACATCGTCTGGTTGCCGATTGCACAGGCGATCGAGAAGGCGGAAGAGCCGGGCCTGCGCGACGCGCTGCAACAGTTCGCCGAAAAGATGGTCGCGCGCGCTTGATCTGAAGGCAGATCCGCCTTATCCGCCCCCTGATTGCAACAGCCTCATGACAGGTGCGCGGGGCGGACCCGGATGGCACTGGAAAGCGTGAATGTCCCAGCCCCCTTCCCCCCGGAACTGGAAAACCCTCGACAAGGATCTTGGCCGGATCGGCCAGCTTGAACTGGCAACGCTCTATGTCGCGCGCCCGATGGTGGGGCTGGGCATCGCGCTGGCCTTCATGGTTCTCGTCGGGCTGATCGCAGCCGTTTTCACCGGCAGCGGCGCCACCTCGGCGATCATCATCGCCGCCGCCGTCCTCGGCGCCTACATGGCGATCAACATCGGCGCAAATGACGTGGCCAACAACATGGGGCCGGCGGTCGGCGCCAATGCCCTGACGCTGGGCGGTGCCATCGTGATCGCCGCGCTGTGCGAAAGCGCGGGCGCGCTTCTGGCCGGTGGCGACGTGGTCTCGACCATCTCCAAGGGGATCATCGACCCGGCCGGCCTCGAGGATACCTCGATCTTCATCTGGGCGATGATGGCGGCGCTGACCTCCTCGGCGCTCTGGGTCAACCTGGCCACCTGGATCGGCGCGCCGGTCTCGACCACCCATGCGGTGGTCGGCGGGGTGATGGGCGCGGGCATCGCCGCCGCCGGGTTCGGCGCCGTCAACTGGTCGAGCATGAGCGCGATCGCCGCAAGCTGGGTGATCTCTCCGGTCCTCGGCGGGGTCATCGCCGCCTCCTTCCTCGCCTTCATCAAGTCGCAGATCATCTACCAGGACGACAAGATCGCCGCCGCCCGGCGCTGGGTGCCGGTTCTGGTGGGGATCATGGCCGGGGCCTTTGCCGCCTACCTGTCGGTCAAGGGGTTGAAGAAGGTGATCCATATCGACCTGGGCACCGCGCTTCTGATCGGGGTCCTGGTCGGCGCGGTGAGCTATGCCGTCGCCGCGCCGATGGTCCGGCGCCAGTCCATCGGCATGGAGAACCGCAACAAGTCGCTCAAGACCCTGTTCGCCCTGCCGCTGGTGATCTCTGCCGCGCTTCTGTCCTTTGCGCATGGCGCCAATGACGTGGCCAACGCGGTCGGCCCGCTGGCCGCCATCGTGCATTCGGTGGAGTTCGGCGAGTTCGCGGGCAAGGTCGCGATCCCCAGCTGGGTCATGATCGTCGGGGCCTTTGGCATTTCCTTCGGCCTGGTGCTGTTCGGCCCCAAGCTGATCCGGATGGTCGGCAGCCAGATCACCAAGCTGAACCCGATGCGCGCCTATTGCGTGGCGCTCTCGGCGGCGATCACCGTGATCGTGGCAAGCTGGCTGGGCCTGCCGGTGTCCTCGACCCATATCGCGGTGGGTGCGGTGTTCGGGGTCGGGTTCTTCCGCGAATGGCACAGCGAACGGCGGCGGCCCCGCAACATGCCCTTTGAGCGCAAGAAACTCGCCGTCGAAGAGCGGCGCCGGCGCAAGCTGGTGCGCAGGTCGCATTTCCTGACCATCGTCGCAGCCTGGCTGATCACCGTGCCCGCCGCGGCGCTGCTCTCGGCGGTGGTTTTCACGGTCCTCCACGCACTGTTCGTCTAGGCCCCGGCGCGGCGGCCGGGCTATTGCGCCTCGGGCGTCCGCGTCAGCACCGCCGAGACCGGGGCAAGCGCGACCCGCTCTGCCCGGTCCTGCAACCCCCAGAGCAGCAGCGCACTGATCGTGTCGGGCCGCACCCGGCCCAGCATGATGACCGCGCCCTCCTGTCCGGCCCGGAACGCCGCTTGGTCGAGGAACCGGCGCATCACCACCGGGGTTTGCCCGGCGCCGTCGAAGTCGCGGAACACCACCGCCGAGGGCACGCCGGCGCGCACCGCCAGTTTCTGCACGGTGTTCAACCCGTTGGCCTGGGTGATCAGCCCCAGCCCCGTCCCCTGCGCAATATCGGTCACCTGGTCCGACAGCGCCCTGTTGCCCTGCACTCCCGTGCCCGTCCCTTCGAGGATCGCCACTGCCTCGGGCAGCGTGTCGCGCCACACCTCCAGCGCGACCTCTGCATCCTGCGGCGTGGCGGCAGCGGGCAAATCGGCCAGCAACACCACCTCGAACCCGGCGGCGCGGTGGCGCGCCATCCGGTCCGCCGCGTCCGGCAGGGCCGGATCGACCGCGAAAGTCAGCGGATAGGGGAAATCCGCCAGCGCCTCGGCCCCGATCGAGCCGGCGTCGTCGATCAGCACGATCGACATCAGCGGTCGGTCCTCGGGGTTGTCGAAGGGCGCGGCGTAGCGTTCCAACGGGGGCGGGCCATCCGGGGCCGCACCCTGCGGTTCGTCGCGCTCGGTCAGCGGTTTGACCGGGATGCCGATGGCCGGGCCGCGGTCAGAGGCTCCGGGCTCGGCCCCAGCCTGTGGCAGCGCGGCGATTCGGGAGTCCGGCGCATCGTCAGCATCGGGATCGGCGCCGGGCATATCGTCGGCCATGGAGGTCGTGGCCGGTGGCGTGCCCTCGGGCATGGCCGGCGCATTGTCGGCGCCCGCGACCGCCTCCGGGGCGGGTTGCGCCTGCGGCGCGGCACCGGGATCGGTCCCCACCTCGGGCGCGGTTTCCCCGTCCGGGCTGGTGCCGGCCGCCGGTGATGGTGCCGCCGACCGTTCGGGATCCGCAAGCGAGGCGACCTCGGGCGCCCCCTCGCCCTCGGGCGGGGTCGTGTCGAAACCGGATCCGGTCTGCGGCACCGTCGGGGGCGCGGGCTGCGCCGGGTCCGAGACCGACGGGACCCCGGCCTCCTGCATCGGGGCGTCGGGACCACCGGAAGGGCCCTGCGGCGTGACCGGCATTTCCCCGCCCGCCGCCAGTTCCGGCGCACCCGGGGCCTGCTCCGGGTCGTTCAGCCCGGCGGTCGCATCGCCGACGCGCGGCTTGTCCGCGGGCTGGGTATCCGCGTTCTCCATCGGCGTCAGATCGTCCGGCGTGGTGCCCGCGCCGCGCGGCGCGATGGGCGCGGCCTCGACCAGGTCGGCATCCGTTCCGGCCGGTGCGACGCCGGCCTCGCCGCCGCCGGTGTTCCCCCCGGCGGCGACGGTGGGCGATTCAGTTGCCACATCAGGTCGCTGCAACGGCACCAACAACGACAGCCCCGCCGCCCCGGCCGCCATCAGAACGGCGCCCAGTACCAGACCCCCAATAAATCCGCGCATCCCTGCCTTGCCCCTCTTCTCGACGCGACTGCACCGGCCCGGTCCCTTGGGGGGCAACATTCTGTCCCGCCCTCTGGCCCTTGACGCTGGTGGCCATCCCTGAACATGTATGGCACCACCACTATAGTGCCGGCGGCCCTTTTGCCACCAGCCCCCAATCTGCCCGGATGCCATGCTTCTGCTGATCGACAATTACGACTCATTTACCTACAACCTGGTGCACTACCTGGGCGAACTGGGGGCCAAGGTGGTCCCCCGTCGCAACGATGCGCTGAGCGTGCAGGAGGCCCTTGACATGGGGCCGGAGGGCATATTGCTCTCGCCCGGTCCCTGCGACCCGGACAAGGCCGGCATCTGCCTGGCCCTGACCGAGGCGGCGGCAAGCCGGCGGATCCCGCTGCTGGGCGTCTGCCTGGGCCACCAAACCATCGGCCAGGCCTTTGGCGGCAAGGTGGTGCGCGCGGCGGACATCGTGCATGGCAAGATGGGCGTGATCCACCACGCGGGACAGGGCGTGTTCCAGGGGCTGCCCTCGCCGTTCGAGGCAACGCGCTATCACTCGTTGGTTGTGGATCGCGACAGCCTGCCCGACAGCCTCGCGGTGACTGCCTGGCTCGAGGATGGCACCATCATGGGGCTGCAACATCGCGAATTGCCGATCCACGGGGTGCAGTTCCACCCCGAGTCGATCGCCTCGGAGCATGGGCACAGCCTGTTGAAGAATTTCCTGAACGAGATGAAGGTTCCCGCATGAGCGACGCGCTGAAACCGCTGATCGGCGCCAGCGCCGAACGCCCGCTGACCCCCGAGGAGGCCGAGGCCGCCTTTACCATCCTGTTCGACGGAGAGGCGACCCCGGCGCAGATCGGCGGTCTGCTGATGGCGCTGCGCACCCGTGGCGAAACCGTCGACGAATACGCCGCCGCAGCCGCGGTGATGCGTGCCAAGTGTCATGCGGTCACCGCCCCCGAGGGTGCGATGGACATCGTCGGCACCGGTGGCGACGGCAAGGGCACGCTGAACATCTCGACCGCCGCCGCCTTCGTGGTGGCGGGCGCCGGCGTAACGGTGGCCAAGCACGGCAACCGCAACCTGTCGTCGAAATCGGGCTCGGCCGATGCGCTGGGCCAGATGGGCATACAGACCATGGTCGGCGCCGAGGTCGTCGAACGCGGCCTGCGCGAGGCCGGGATCGGCTTCATGATGGCGCCGATGCATCACCCGGCCATGGCCCACGTGGGACCGGCGCGCACGGAACTGGGCACGCGCACGATCTTCAACATCCTCGGGCCGCTGACCAACCCGGCGGGGGTGAAACGGCAGTTGACCGGCACCTTCACCCGCGACCTGATCCGCCCGATGGCCGAAACGCTGGGCCGGCTGGGATCCGAACGCGCCTGGCTGGTGCATGGCTCGGACGGAACCGACGAGTTGACCATCACCGGGATCAGCTGGGTCGCGGCGCTGGAGGACGGCACCGTCAAGGAGGCCGAGTTGCACCCCGAGGACGCCGGCCTGCCGGTGCATCCCTTCGAGGAGATCCTCGGCGGCACGCCGGCCGAAAACGGAGCCGCGCTGCGCGCCCTGCTCGACGGGGCGCCCTCGGCCTATCGCGATGCGGTGCTGCTCAACGCTGCCGCCGCGCTGGTAATCGCCGAGGCCGCCACCGACCTGCGCGAAGGGGTCGCCATGGCCACCGAGAGCATTGACAGCGGCCAAGCCAAGACCCGCGTCGACACCCTGGCCCGGATCACGCAGGAGGGGAAATGACCGAAACCGTTCTGGACCGCATCAAGGCCTACAAGCTGGACGAGGTCGCCGCCGACAAATCCGCCAAACCACTGGACGAGGTCGAGGCCGAGGCCCGCGCCGCCGGTCCGGTGCGGCCCTTTGCCGAGGCGCTGCAAATGGCCAGCCGCGGCGGATACGGGTTGATCGCCGAGATCAAGAAGGCCAGCCCGTCCAAGGGTCTCATCCGCCCGGATTTCGACCCGCCGGCGCTGGCGCAGGCCTATGCGGCGGGTGGCGCGACCTGCCTGTCGGTGCTGACCGATACGCCCAGTTTCCAGGGCGCGAAGGCGTATCTGACCGCCGCCCGCGCCGCCTGCGACCTGCCCGTTCTGCGCAAGGATTTCATGTACGATCCCTACCAGGTGGTCGAGGCCCGCGCGCTGGGGGCCGATTGTATCCTGATCATCATGGCCTCGGTCGAGAACGGCCAGGCCGCCGAGCTGGAACAGACCGCCTTTGACTGGGGGATGAGCGTGCTGATCGAGGTCCATGACGAGGCCGAACTGGAGCGTGCATCGCTGCTGAAAAGCCCGTTGATCGGCATCAACAACCGCAATCTGAAAACCTTCGAGACCACGCTGGACAACACGCGGCGGCTGTCCAAACTGGTGCCCCTCGACCGCACCATCGTCTGCGAAAGCGGGTTGAACACCCCCGAGGACCTGGCCGACATGGCCCATTACGGCGCGCGCTGTTTCCTGATCGGCGAAAGCCTGATGCGCCAGGACGACGTGGCCGAGGCCACCCGCCAGTTGCTGGCCAACCCGCTGACCGCGCCAGGAGGGATGTGAGATGCCCGACCTCACCCATTTCGACGCCGCCGGCAATGCGGTGATGGTCGATGTCTCGGACAAGCCCGGGACCGCCCGCATCGCCACCGCCGAGGGCCACATTAGCATGAGCCCGCAAACCTTTGACATGATTACCAAAGGCCATGCGAAAAAGGGCGACGTGATGAGCGTGGCTCAACTGGCCGGGATCATGGGGGCCAAGAAAACGCCCGATCTGATCCCCCTGTGCCATCCGCTGCCGCTGAGCAAGGTGTCGGTCGAGTTGCAGGGTGATCCCGGCCTGCCCGGGCTGCATATCCGCGCCACGGTCAAGACCACCGGCCAGACCGGCGTCGAGATGGAGGCGCTGACCGCGGTCGGCGTCGCCGCGCTGACCGTGTTCGACATGGTCAAGGCGGTGGACAAGGGCATGCAGATCGGCGGCATTCGCGTGTTGCTGAAGGATGGCGGAAAATCAGGGCGGTACGAGGCACAATGATCACCGTTGACGAGGCCCGCGCGCGGCTGTTCGAACTGGCGGCGCTGATGCCGGTGGAAGAGGTTCCGCTGGTGCAGGCCGCGGGCCGGGTTCTGGCCCGCGATGTCGCCGCGAGGCGCGATCAGCCGCCCTTTGCCGCCTCCTCGATGGACGGCTACGCGGTGAAATCCGCCGAGGTCGAACGAGACGCGATGTTCAAGCTGATCGGCGAGGCCGCTGCCGGGCGCCGGTTCACCGGCCAGGTCGGCGCCGGGCAAGCGGTGCGCATCTTTACCGGCGCGCCGATGCCCGAAGGGGCCGATTTCGTCGTGATCCAGGAGAACGTGAGCCAAAGCGGCGACCTGGTGACCATCGTCAACGCGCCCGGAACCAAGGACAATGTGCGCCCTGTCGGGGTGGATTTCCACGACGGGGCGACGGTTCAGGCCCCACGTCTGTTGCGACCCGCCGACATCGCACTGCTGGCGGCGATGAACATCGACCGGGTGCCGGTGGCGCGCAAACCGGTGGTGGCGTTGATCTCCACCGGGGACGAGTTGGTGATGCCGGGCGAGGCGCCGGGACCCGACCAGATCATCGCCTCCAACACCTTTGGCCTCAAGGCGATGCTCGAGGAGCTGGGGGCCGAGGCCCGCATCCTGCCGATTGCGCGGGACACCATCGGGTCGCTGACCACCGCCTTTGGCCTCGCCGAGGGCGCCGACCTGGTGGTCACCATCGGCGGCGCCTCGGTCGGCGATCACGATCTTGTCGGTCGCGTTGCCGGCGATCTGGGAATGGACCGGTCGTTCTACAAGGTGCTGATGCGACCGGGCAAACCGCTGATGGCCGGGCGTCTGAACGGCGCAGCCATGGTCGGCCTGCCGGGCAACCCGGTTTCGGCCATGGTCTGTGGGCGCATCTTCCTGGTGCCGATGATCCGGGCGATGTTGGGACTCGGGGCCGAGGCCCCCGCCCTGTCGCAGGCGCCGCTGGCGCAGGGAATCGCCGCCAACGGCCCGCGCGAGCATTACATGCGCGCGCAGATCGGCGCCGACGGGCGGATCACCCTGGGAGGCGATCAGGACAGCTCGCTCCTTTCGGTGCTCTCGGCGTCCAACGCGTTGATCCGGCGCCCGCCGAACGATCCCGCGCACGAGGCCGGCACCATGGTCGCCTATCTCTCGATCTGAGGGGCCGGCCGGACCACTTGACACAAAACGTGAACATGCGTAGAACAAAACGAAACGCAGGCCCACGAGGTGTGACAGATGCTGACCCGGAAACAACTGGATTTGCTGGAATTTATCCATAAACGCGTTCAGAGTGACGGGGTGCCGCCCAGTTTCGACGAAATGAAGGTGGCGCTGGATCTGCGCAGCAAGTCGGGCATTCACCGACTGATCACGGCGCTGGAGGAGCGCGGCTTTATCCGCCGCTTGGCGCACCGTGCCCGCGCGATCGAGATCGTCAAGCTTCCCGAAAGCTTGGGGGGGGATCCGGGAGCAGGGTTTTCTCCCCGCGTGATCCAGGGCGATGGCCCGCGCGCCCCGCGCCCGGCCAATGCCGACGGGGTGGAACATTATTCGGTCGAACTGCCGATGATGGGCCGGATCGCCGCCGGCGTGCCGATCGAGGCGATCAGCATCGTGTCGAACACCGTCGCGGTTCCGGGCACGATGCTGACCAGCCAGGCCGAGCACTACGCGCTGGAGGTCAAGGGCGATTCGATGATCGAGGCGGGGATCAACGACGGCGATGTGGTCATCATCCGCGAGACCGAGACCGCAGAGAACGGCGATATCGTGGTGGCCCTGGTCGAGGATCACGAGGCGACGTTGAAGCGGTTCTTTCGAAAGGGCAACGCCATCGCGCTGGAGGCCGCCAACCCGGTCTATGAAACGCGCGTCTTTCCCGACGACAAGGTCAAGGTACAGGGCCGCCTGGTTGGGCTGATCCGAACCTACTGAATCGGACCGCTCCGCCCGGACCAGAGCCGGCGGCGGGTCGGATCGCGGGCGGCGTGAAGGGTTCCGTCAGCGTCGAATGCCACCGCACCGGTTGCCCGCAATCGTGGCGGGTCGAGCACGAGGCACGGCCCCTCCAGCGCAAGCGGCACCGGGGCGATCACGACCTGCGCCCCCGTGCACCCGGTGACGGCCCGCACCGCCCGCTTGCCGGGCACATGGACGATCTGGCGCGGCCCCACCTCGACCCGGCGCAGCAGACCATCGCCCCCGGGCCACCGCGCCGCCGCCTCGGCCTGGGGAACGCTGTCGCCGTCGTTCTCGAGCCAGATCCCGGCCACGAAACCCGCCCCGCGCGGCTTGCTCAGGGCGCGGCCCTGCGGCGTCATCACCCCCACCAGCGTGCCGGACTCGGCCACCAGAACCGCCGGACGCTCTGCCCCCGCCCACAACAGAAAGGCCGCCGCGGCCGGAACCAGCCCCGTCAGACGCGCGCGCCCCTGCCACAGGATCACCACCAGCATCCCCAGCGCGAACACCGGCAACACCCATGGCCCCGGGCTGGGCACGTGGCCGCGCGCACCGGGCAGACCGGCGGCCCAATCCGCGACCCCGAGGATCCAGCGCAGCCCCAGCCCCATTGCCTGCACCCCCGGCATCTCGAGCCCGAAGGGCGCCAGCAGCGCCGCCAGAACCGCCGCCGGGATCACCACCAGCCCCATCACCGGCACCGCCAAAAGGTTGGCCGGCAAGCCGAAATGCGCCATCGTGTTGAAATGCGCCGCGGCCACCGGTGCCGTGGCCAATCCCGCCACCAGCGAGGAGACCGCGACACCAAAGCCCGGCGCCAGCCAGCGCGGACCAAGCCGGATGTTGTGGTCCCGCAGGGCCCCAAACACGGCGATCAGTGCCGTGGTGGCGGCAAAGGACATCTGGAACCCCGGCCCGAGCAGCGACTCGGGCCGCATCATCAACACCACCATCGCCGCCAGGGCCACCGCTCGCAGTGAAAACGCGCGCCGGTCGGCGATCACTGCGCCCAGCACAACCGCCGTCATCACGAAGGCCCGCTCAGTCGCCACGTTGCCGCCCGACAGCGCCAGGTATCCCGCCGCCGCGATGATTGCGGCGACGGCGGCGAGCTTTCGCACCGGCCAGCGCAACGCCAGAACCGGCACCGCCGCCAAGGCCAGCCGGACGGCGCCAAACACGAAACCGGCCAGCAGCCCCATGTGCAACCCGGAAATTGCCAGCAGATGCGCAAGATTGCTGGCGCGCAGGGCCTCCAGCGTGGCCTGCCCGACGCCGCTGCGGTCGCCCGTGGTCACGGCGGCCGCGAATCCGCCGACATCCCCGGGCAGTGCCGCGCGCAACCGGGCCGACGCCGCCATCCGCAGGCGAAACAGGCGCAGCGCGCCGGTCGATGGCTCCGCAACCAGGACCGGCACCCGCGTGTACCCCACCGCGCCCATTCGCTGGAACCAGGCATGGCGCCGGAAGTCGAAACCGCCGGGCTCCGCCGGGCCGCGCGGTGGCGACAGATGCGCGGTGGTCATGACACGCGCACCGGGCCGGACCGCGCCCCCGTCCGCCATCCCGTGCAGGGAAATGCGCACCCGTGCCGGAACCGCCTCCGGCGCAACGCCGGACAACCGGACCCGGTCGAGCGTCAGGCGCAGCGCGTCCGAGGCCGAGCGGTCCAGCGCCACGACCCGGCCCTCGACCGGCCCGAAATAGCGCGCGGGCAGGACCGGCGCCGCGACCAGATGCGCACGCCCCGCCGCCGCCGCCATCCCGCCGGCGATCAGCGCCACAGCCCATCCCAAGGCCGCGACCCCGCCCCGCCTCCACAGCGCAAGTACAGCCCCCACAGCTCCGGCCAGGGCACCAGCAAGGTAGGTCCACAAGGCCGGCTCGCCCGGCCAGGCGAAATAGACCCCGATCCCGATGCCGAAACACACCGGAGCCCAGGGAAACAGGTGTCCGCGCTGACGATCCAGCGCCGCGCCGACCCGTGCCAGATTGCCCATGCTTGCCCCCCGTCGCGCGGCCCGCTAGACAGGCCGCAAAACGCTATCCCTCCCATGGTTACCAAAAGGTAAAGCGCCCTCATGCCCGATCAGGTCGTCACCCGTTTCGCCCCCTCGCCCACCGGCTTTCTGCACATCGGGGGCGCTCGCACCGCCCTGTTCAACTGGCTCTACGCGCGCGGGCGCGGCGGCAAGTTCCTGCTGCGGATCGAGGATACCGACCGCGAACGCTCCACCCCCGAGGCAACGGCGGCGATCCTGCAGGGGTTGAGCTGGCTTGGGCTGGACTGGGACGGCGAGCCGATCAGCCAGTTCGCCCGCGCCGACCGCCATGCCGAGGTGGCACAGCACCTGCTGGCCGAGGGCAAGGCCTATAAATGTTTCTCGACGCAGGAAGAAATCGCCGCCTTTCGCGAGGCCGCCCGCGCCGAGGGCAAGAGCACCCTGTTCCGCAGCCCGTGGCGCGATGCCGATCCCGCGACCCATCCGGACGCGCCCCATGTCATCCGCATCAAGGCACCACAGGCGGGCACCACGGTGATCCGCGACCGGGTCCAGGGCGAGGTGACGATTCGCAACGACCAGCTCGACGACATGGTTCTGCTGCGCAGCGACGGTAGCCCGGTCTACATGCTGGCGGTGGTGGTGGATGATCACGACATGGGCGTGACCCACGTGATCCGTGGCGACGACCACCTCAACAACGCCGCACGGCAGATGATGATCTACGAGGCGATGGGCTGGCCGGTGCCGGTCTGGGCGCATATCCCACTGATCCACGGCCCGGACGGCAAGAAACTGTCGAAGCGTCACGGCGCGCTGGGGGCACAGGAATACCAGGCCATGGGCTATCCGGCAGCGGGGATGCGCAATTACCTGGCGCGGCTGGGCTGGAGCCACGGCGACGACGAATTCTTTACCGATGAACAGGCCAAGGCGTGGTTCGACCTTGACGGAATCGGCAAGAGCCCCGCCCGGTTCGACCTGAAGAAACTGGAGAATCTCTGCGGGCAGCATATCGCCGTTAGCGATGACGCTGCATTGCGGCGCGAAATCGAGGCCTATCTGGCCGCTGCCGATCACGAAGCGTTGACAACACCACAAGCGGACGCGCTGGAACGGGCCATGTACTGCCTCAAGGATCGCGCGCGAACCTTTCCGGAACTCCTTGAAAAGGCGCATTTTGTCTTGGCATCCCGCCCCGTCGAGCCGGACCAGAAGGCGGCCAAGGCGCTGGCATCGGTATCCGACGGTATACTGTCTGAATTGACGCCGCATTTGCAAAATGCTAGCTGGACGCGAGACGAGCTGGAGGCGACTCTGGGCGCTTTCGCCGAAGCAAGGGGCATCAAGTTTGGCAAGATGGCGGGTCCGCTCAGGGCCGCGCTGGCCGGGCGTGCCGTGACCCCTTCGGTGTTCGACATGATGCTTGTGCTGGGCCGGGAGGAAACCCTGGCCCGCCTCGAGGATGCTGCCGGGCGCGTCGGGTCTGACTGACCGGACAAGACCGCGGCGACAGAATACGGGCCGGCGTCAGCCGCATGGTCCGCCCGCGCGGAGACAGGCGTTTTCGCGTCCCGTGCCAAAAAGAGGAAGGGACTAATAATGACTGAAAAACACAAGACCGCCACGCTGCAACTGGATGGGAAATCCGTGGAACTGCCCATTCTGTCGCCAACGGCGGGTCCCGATGTGCTGGACGTGCGCAAACTGTACGCCGAGGCAGGTGTCTTTACCTATGATCCGGGCTACACTTCCACCGCCAGCTGCGACAGCACCATCACCTTCATCGATGGCGACAAGGGTGAGCTGCTGCACCGCGGTTACCCGATCGACCAGTTGGCCGGCAAATCCCACTATCTCGAGGTCTGCTACCTGCTGCTTTACGGCGAATTGCCGACCGCCACCGAGCTTGAGGATTTCGAAACCCGGGTCACCCGTCACACCATGCTGCACGAACAGATGCAGTATTTCTTCCGCGGGTTCCGCCGTGACGCCCACCCGATGGCGATCATGGTCGGCGTGGTCGGTGCGATGTCGGCCTTCTACCACGACTCGACCGACATCAACGACCCGTGGCAGCGCGAGGTCGCCTCGATCCGGCTGATCGCCAAGATGCCGACCATCGCGGCCTGGGCATTCAAGTATCACACCGGACAGCCCTTCGTGTATCCGCGCAACGATCTGGATTACGCCTCGAACTTCCTGCGCATGTGCTTTGCCGTGCCCGCCGAGGAATATGAGGTGAACCCGATCCTCGCCCGCGCCATGGACCGGATCTTTACCCTGCACGCGGATCACGAGCAGAACGCCTCGACCTCGACCGTGCGCTTGGCCTCCTCCTCGGGTGCAAACCCGTTTGCCTGCATCGCCGCCGGCATCGCCTGCCTCTGGGGCCCGGCCCACGGTGGCGCCAACCAGGCCTGCCTGGAGATGCTCAAGGAAATCGGCAGCGTCGAGCGCATTCCCGAATTCATCGCCCGCGCCAAGGACAAGAACGATCCGTTCCGCCTGATGGGCTTCGGTCACCGGGTCTACAAGAACTTCGACCCGCGCGCGACGGTGATGAAACAGTCCGCCGACGAGGTTCTGGACCTGCTCGGCATCGAGGACAACCCGATCCTGCAGGTCGCCAAGGAGCTGGAAAAGCAGGCACTGGAGGATCCGTACTTCGCCGAGAAGAAGCTGTTCCCCAACGTCGATTTCTACTCGGGCATCATCCTCGAGGCGATGGGCTTCCCGACCTCGATGTTCACCCCGATCTTCGCGCTGTCGCGCACCGTCGGCTGGGTCAGCCAGTGGAAAGAACAGCTCGCCGATCCGGCGCACAAGATCGGCCGTCCGCGCCAGCTTTACCTTGGCAATACGGCCCGCGACTACGTGGATATCGAGAACCGCTGACTGCGGCCCTGATTCCGAACACGAAATGCCCCGCGAGGTTTCGCGGGGCGTTTTTTCGTGTCAGTGACCGGCTTTGCCGCCGCTGACCGCCCGCAACAGCGGGGTGATCACCCGCGTTCCCAGCGGCAACAGGACCAAACCCAGCGCCAGCCCCAGAACGCCGTCCAGCGCCGCGGTCACGGTCCATTCCACAGTCGCGACCGCCTGCGGCAGGGCCTGGCCAGCCAGGACGGCGACATGGTGGATCGCCTCCTCGGGGACATGCCAGCCCATCTCGCCCAGACCGTGCACGATGATCGAACCGCCGACCCAGAGCATCGCCGCCGTGCCCACGGTGGTCAGAAGTTTCATGAACCCGGGCATGGCACGCACCAACCCGCGCCCAAGGGCACGGGTCAGGGCCAGCCGCCCGACCCCGGCCATGTGCAGCCCGACATCGTCGGCCTTCACGATCAGCGCCACCGCGCCATAGACCACGACGGTGATCCCGACCGCCACCACCGCCAGCGACGCCGCCTCGATCGCCAGCCCGCTTTTCGGGATCTCGGACAGGGCGATCGTCATGATCTCGGCCGAGAGGATGAAATCGGTCTTGATCGCGCCCGAGGCCTTCTGTTCCTCGAGGTGGGCGGGATCGTCGGGGATCTCGTCGACGCTCTCCGGGTGGGCGGCATGGGGCCGGATCGCATGGGCGATCTTCTCGGCCCCTTCGAAACACAGATAGGATCCGCCCAGCATCAGCAGCGGCGCGATCAGCCAGGGCGCGAAACTTGACAGGACCAGTGCAGCCGGCAGCAAGTACAGCAGCTTGTTGCGCAGCGATCCCTTGGTGATGCGCCAGATGACCGGCAGTTCGCGGCTGGCCTCGAACCCGTGCACGTATTTCGGCGTCACCGCCGCATCGTCAATCACCGCGCCCGCCGCCTTGGCGCCGGCCTTGCCGGCATAGACCGCCACGTCATCGACCGAGGCCGCCGCCACCTTGGCCAGCCCCGCCACATCGTCCAGCAATGCCAGAAGCCCGCTCATATCGCCCCCTGTTTCCGGTTTGCTCCACCCTAGCCCAAGGGTCAGGGCGGGCAAGGGCAAACCCCGATCCGACCGGAGGATGCCGCCGGGCGCCCTTGGACGCGGCATCGGGGTTTCCGTTTGCGCAAACACTTGGCGGGGCGTCGTTTTCCCCTTTTTGCCCTCCCCCCGGGGGGCTATAGCACCGGCGGGAATTTTAGTGGAGCTTGTCATGACCATCAAAGTCGGGATCAACGGGTTCGGCCGTATTGGCCGTTGTACGCTGGCGCATATCGCTGCCTCCGGGCGCGACGATATCGAGGTGATCAAGGTGAACGCCACCGGCCCGCTGGAGACCGCCGCACACCTGATCAAGTACGACAGCGTGCATGGCCGTTTCCCCGGCGAGGTCACCATCGGCGACGGCACCATGAACCTGGGTCGCGGCGACATGCAGATGTTCTCGACCTACGACATGGGCGAGCTTGACTGGGACGGCTGCGACGTGGTGCTGGAATGCACCGGCAAGTTCAACGACGGCGAAAAGGCCAAGACCCACCTGGAACGGGGGGCGAAAAAGGTCCTGTTGTCGGCGCCGGGCAAGAACGTCGACAAGACCATCGTCTTTGGCGTCAACGACGACACGCTGACCGCTGACGACCGCATGGTCTCGAACGGGTCCTGCACCACCAACTGCCTGGCGCCGCTGGCCAAGATGCTGGACGAGGGCGTGGGCATCGAAAGCGGCATCATGACCACGATCCACGCCTATACCGGCGACCAGCCGACGCTGGACCGCCGCCACAAGGACCTGTATCGCGCCCGCGCCGCCGCTATGTCGATCATCCCCACTTCGACCGGCGCCGCCAAGGCCTTGGGCGAAGTGCTTCCGAATCTCAAGGGCCGGCTCGACGGCTCCGCGCTGCGGGTTCCCACCCCGAACGTCTCTGCCGTCGACCTGACCTTCCGCGCCGGCCGCGACGTGACCGCCGACGAGATCAACGCGCTGGCGCAAGCCGCCGCGGAGGGGCCGATGAAGGGCGTGCTGGGCTATGAGCCCGCGCCGCTGGTCTCCACCGATTTCAACCACAGCTCGGAAAGCTCGATCTTTGCGCCCGACCAGACCCGCGTCGTCGGCGGCCGCATGGTCCGCGTGCTCAGCTGGTACGACAACGAATGGGGCTTCTCGGTGCGCATGGCCGACGTGGCCGTCGCGATGGGCAAGCGCGGGTAAACACACCCGGCGCAGCCCCTTGTCTCAAAGCACCCGGTCGGGCATACCTGACCGGGTGTTTCTGCATTTACCGGATCGCTTATGACCGACAGACTTGCCCTGACCCTGGGTCTGATGATCCTGTCCGCCCTCGTGATCGACCTCGCCCTGTACGGGAGCGGGCACATGATCTTTCTGGGCAAGAAACTGTTCGAGCTGACCGAATGGATGGCCTTCTGGCACTAGGCAGGGCGCCATCGGCCCCCTGCCCGGCCAGTCCTTCGGCCCCTAATTGACGGCAAGCCGCTCCTTCAACGCCTCGTTCACCAGCGGGGTGACGAACTTGGACACGTCCCCGCCCAGCCGCGCGATCTCCTTGACCAGCTTGCTGGCAATCGCCTGGCGGCGCGCATCGGCCATCAGGAACACCGTCTCGACACTGGCATCCAGCGCCCGGTTCATGCCGACCATCTGGAACTCATACTCGAAATCCGCCACCGCGCGCAGGCCGCGCACGATCAGTTGCGCGCCGACGTCATGGGCACAGTCGATCAGCAGGTTCTCGAACGGATGCGCGACGATCTCGGTGCCGGTCTGCTCGCTCAGCTTGGCGCATTCCGCCTCGATCATCGCCACGCGTTCTTCCAGCGAGAACAACGGCCCCTTGTCACGGTTGATCGCGACCCCGATCACCAGCTTGTCGACCAGCGCCGACGCCCGACTGATGATGTCGATATGACCCAGGGTGATCGGGTCGAATGTCCCCGGATAGAGCGCTACGCGCATGGCGTCCTCCTGCCTGTTTGCTCCTGCAGCATAAGCAACACGACAGGGAAATGATTTGCAAGGGCACGCAAGGCTCAGGGCAAGAAAATTACCCGGCTCAATGCCCCATGATCATGCCTTCCAGGGCGTTCTTTTCCATCGCCAGTTCGGTCAGTTGCGCCTTGACCAGGTCGCCGATGGTGACGATGCCGACCAACTGGTCGTCCTCGACAACGGGAACGTGTCGAAACCGTCCTTCGGTCATCTGCGTCAGAACGTCCTCGACGCTGCTCTGACTGGTACAGGTGACCAGATCGCGGGTCATGTAATGCTCCACGCTTTTCTCCAGGCAGCCGCTGCCGATGCGGGCCAGTTCGCGCACGATATCGCGCTCCGACAGGATACCCTGCGCCGTGGTTCCGTCCTCGGACACCACCAGCGACCCGATGTGCTTTTCCGCCAGAACCTTGGACGCGTCCGACACCGTTGCATCGGGGCGGATGGTCACGACCCCGGCGGACTTGCCCTTGAGAATCGATTGAACAAGCATTCTGTGTACCTCCGCAATTTTCTGTCGTTCCACAAAGCGTTGCCGCAATAAGTGATCAAGTCAAGTGAGGCTTTCCAACCGGGCCACCTCGGCGCGGACCCCGTCGCACAGCGCCTCGGCGAAACGGGTGAGCAGAACGCTGCGCTGTGCGCCCTGGTAGCGCACCAGGTAAAAGCTCCGGGCCAGGCTGACCTGATCCGTCAGTACCTTGTGCAGGTTGTCATGCGACGGCAGGCAGAAATCATGCGCCACGCCGACGCCCGTGCCCTGCGCCACCAGTCGCAACTGGACCGAGACCGAGTTCGAGGCCAGCGGTACCCGCCGGATTCCCAGGTCACCGAGATAATCCAACTCCTCGTCAAAGATCATCTCGGGCACGTATCCAACCATGCGGACCTGTTGCAGGTCCTCCACCGTGGTCAGCGGCGGATGCGCGTTCAGGAACCCCTGCGAGGCGACAAGATGCAGGTGATAGTCACAGATTTTCTGCACCAGAAGCCGCCCCGCCGTCGGGGCACTCACGGCGATCGCCATGTCGGCCTCGCGCCGCGACAGGTTCACCACCCGGGGCAGCGCCACGATCTGGATATCGAGGTCCGGGTTCTCGTCGCCGATCCGGGCGCAGACTTGCGGCAGCACGTAGTTGGCGCAGCCGTCCGGCGCCCCGATGCGGATCTGGCCGGACAGCCGGTCGCTCGGCCCGCTCAGCGCCTCGCCCGCCGCGCGCATCGCGGCCTCCGCCGCCTCGCCATGCGCCAAAAGCCGCTCTCCCGCCGCGCTCAACGCATAGCCCTGTGGCGATTTCACGAAGATCGCGGCGCCCAACGCGCGCTCGAGCCGGGTGATGCGGCGCCCCACCGTGGCCGGATCAAGCTTCAGCACCCGGCCCGCACCGGACAGGCTCTCCTCCCGCGCGACGGCCAGAAACACCTTCATGTCATCCCAATGCGGTTCCATGTCACTCCTGCGAAAATGCAAAGCCTTTTTGAAATCTTGCCTCTGTTCAAGGGATTTGCGCAAGCCTATCCTGCCGCAAAATCACTGGAGGAGTATTCCGATGCAGGAACTGACCCACTACATCAACGGCGCCCACGTCAAGGGCACATCCGGCCGCTTTGCCGATGTCTACAATCCCGCCACCGGCGAGGTTCAGGCCAAGGCTCCGCTGGCCAGCGTCGAGGAAATGGCGAAGGCCGTCGACATCGCCGCCGCCGCACAACCGGCCTGGGCCGCCGTCAACCCGCAGCGCCGCGCCCGCGTGCTGATGAAATTCGTCGATCTGCTGAACCGCGACATGGACAAGCTGGCCGAGGCGCTGAGCCGCGAGCACGGCAAGACCTTCCCCGACGCCAAGGGCGACGTGCAGCGCGGTCTGGAAGTGGTGGAATACTGCATCGGCGCGCCGCAGATGCTGAAGGGTGAATTCACCGATGGCGCCGGCCCCGGCATCGACATCTACTCGATGCGTCAGGCGCTCGGCGTCACCGCCGGCATCACCCCGTTCAACTTCCCCGCCATGATCCCGATGTGGATGTTCGCCCCGGCCATCGCCTGCGGCAACGCCTTCATCCTGAAACCGTCCGAGCGTGACCCCTCGGTGCCGCTGATGCTGGCCGAACTGTTCGAAGAGGCTGGCCTGCCCAAGGGCATCCTGCAGGTGGTGAACGGCGACAAGGAGGCAGTCGACGCCATCCTCGATCATCCGGTCATCCAGTCGGTCGGCTTTGTCGGCTCGACCCCGATCGCCGAGTACATCTATGGCCGTGGCTGCTCCAACGGCAAGCGGGTGCAATGTTTCGGTGGCGCCAAGAACCACATGATCATCATGCCGGATGCCAACATGGACCAGGCCGCCGACGCGCTGATCGGGGCCGGTTACGGCGCCGCCGGCGAACGCTGCATGGCGATCTCGGTGGCCGTGCCGGTGGGCGACGAGACCGCAGACAAGCTGATCGAAAAGCTGGTGCCGCGCATCGAAAAGCTCAAGGTCGGCCCCTACACCGCCGGCGATGACGTCGATTACGGCCCCGTCGTGACCTCCGCCGCCAAGGAAAAGATCCTCGGGTTGGTGCAGTCGGGCGTCGATCAGGGCGCCGAACTGGTGGTCGATGGTCGCGGTTTCTCGCTGCAGGGGTACGAGGACGGCTTCTTCGTCGGCCCGCACCTGTTCGACAAGGTGACCCCGGACATGGACATCTACAAGCAGGAGATCTTTGGCCCGGTGCTCTCCACCGTGCGCGCCCAGAGCTATGACGAGGCGCTGAAACTGGCCATGGATCACGAGATGGGCAACGGCACCGCGATCTTTACCCGCGATGGCGACACCGCCCGTGATTTCGCCAGCAAGGTCAATGTCGGCATGGTCGGCATCAACGTGCCGATCCCGGTTCCGCTGGCCTATCACACCTTCGGTGGCTGGAAGAAATCGGCCTTCGGTGACTTGAACCAGCACGGGCCGGACGCCTTCAAGTTCTACACCCGGACCAAGACTGTCACCTCGCGTTGGCCCTCGGGCCTGAAAGAGGGCGGCGAGTTCCACTTCAAGGCAATGGACTAACCATCTGTCATGAAAAAGAAAGCCCCGGCCAACCGGCCGGGGCTTTTGCGTTTGCGCAAGCGCCTCACCAAGCGAGCGTCTGCATCCCGTCCCGGAACAACCAGCTTTCCACCACTGGCCAGGTTCCCATCTCGACCCCGTCGATGTAATCCTCCTTGGTCAACCCGGCCGCCTTGGAACAAGCCCCGCACATGATGACCGTGCCGCCGTCGGCGATGAAGGCCGTCAGCATGTCCTGGATCGAGGTTCCGCTTTCCGCCATCAGCCCGTGCACATGGCTGGCCCGCTTCTTGTCGGCCAGGTAGACCGCCCGCACGTTCAGCCAGATCGCGGTGTCATGACCGCCTTTCAGCGATTTCTGATGCGCGAACATGATCGCCTTGGCGGCCGCCCAAGTGTCATCGGTGGTCAGGTTGATGAACAGGCCCCGCTTGGCACCCTCGTCGGCGCGGGCGACGTCTGCCCCGACGCCGGCAAGAAGTGCGACCGCAAAGGCCAGAACCAGGGATAAGATCTTCGATTTCATGGTTTTCTCCTGTGGGTGATCCGCCTGAACCTAAGACACATTTCAAATACTCGATATGACCTGAATCAAACCCTCCAGTGCAGGAAGGTTCGTGGCGCGCAGCGCCCTTTCCCCCATGTCAGGTTGACCACCCCCGCCGTTGCGGAAAACCGTCACGCCGTCGCAAAGGCTGCGCGACAGGATTGACCGATTGGCGAGACCATGGTCTCAAAGGCAAACTGTTCGTTCACCTCAGACCTCTTTCGGGGGCACTCATGTCGGTATCCTTTCGCATCCTCCCTGACCGCGGGCTGGTCTTTGTCCGCTACGCCGGGGTTCTCCGGCTGGAAGACACGATGAACGCCTTTGCCGAATATGCCCGGCACCCCGACTGCCGCCCAGGGCAAAAGCAACTCGTCGATCTGTCCGCTGTGACCGATGTCGAACAGGATTTCGTCCAGTTGATGCAGGTGCAGGCGCAGAAATCCGAGGTCTTCGGCGACGAGGGCGCCGAGACGCTGATGGTCTATGTCGCTCCGCACCACCTGGGCAAGCAGCTGGCGCGGAATATCCTGCGCTCGTGGGAGCCGTTCGACTCGGTCGTCGCCCTGGTGCAGGAGGACGAGGCCCACGCGCTGGAGCTTCTGGGGCAGCCCGAACGCCAGCTTGATGAGCTATGGAGCATCGCCAAGGAAGCCTGAGCCGGGAAAACCCACCTGTATTGGCTGAAACCAAGGCGATTTGCCGCGCAACCGCTAACAATCGCGTGAGACCGGCCTCTGCGGCAGGGGGCGCACTGGATTTGCGGGCGCGGTTTACGTATTCAACCCCCAGAACCTAATCTATCCGAGGTCCGAGCACATGACTGACAAACGCATCACCCGCCGCAGCGCGCTGCTTGGCGCTGCCGTGACTCTCGCCACCCCCGCCCTTCTTCGGGCTCAGTCCACCGACGCCTTTCCGCAAGAGGAACAGCCGATCAGCGATCAGTTCCCGGTGCGTCGCAACATCTCGTCGTTCCGAGAGCAACATTGGCAAGACCATTTCGACGAGCTGGGCAAGGGCTGCCTGCTGGCCGACATTTCCAGCCGCGCGGTGCACTATTGGGGCCCCGACGGCGAGACCTATCGCCTCTACCCCTCCTCGGTGCCGCTGACCGAGGAACTGACCAAGCGCGGTTATACAAAGGTCGTGCGCAAGGCCGAGAATCCGCGCTGGACTCCGACGCCCTCGATGCGCGAACGCGACCCCTCGCTGCCCGCGTTCATGAAGGGCGGGCCGGGCAACCCGCTGGGCACCCGGGCGATGTACCTGGGCTGGCCAGCCTACTTGGTGCATGGCACCCATGACACCCGCAAGATCGGGCGCCAAAGCTCGTCGGGGTGCATCGGGCTTTATAACCAGCACGTCGAAGAGCTTTACCCGTTGGTGCAGATCGGCACGCAGGTCCGGCTGCTCTGAATCGGGGAATTCAGGCCCTGTTTCGTACAAGGCGGGCGGTCCGGTCGGGCCGCCCGTTTTGCGTCTGATCCGGGCCGGTCGCCCTATCGCTTGCGCATCCAGAAGCTTTGCGCCCGACCCCGTGCCAGGAACGGCAGCGCCGCCACCGCGTCGGGGCGGTCGCGCTGCAACAGGTAGCCGGGCCAGAGGATCTCGTAGCCGCCTCCCTGCAACAGCGCGTGCAGCATGTATTGCTCGCCCCAGGACGGGCAGTCGTAGAAGAACCGCTTGGGATACTCGTAGGGCAGGAACACGTCGTGGACGTGGATCACCACGCCGGGCGCCAGTGCCGGGATGATCCGGCAGAACAGATGCGCGACGTCGTTGCTCATCCGCAGCTGGTGGCTGGAATCGATGAACAGGATGTCGCCGGCCTGCAGCGTGGCGAATAGCGCCGGGTCGACAGTTTCCAGCGCCGCCTGTTCGAAACGGTCCACCACATCGGCAATATCGGCGCGCGGCCAAGGGTCGACGGCGGTCAAGGTGGTGTCCAGCCTTCCATCGGTGATCGCCTGCCGGGTGACGCGGGTGGAATTGCCGCAGCCCACCTCGATCACCCGCCGGGGGGCAAAGCGGCGCACCATCAGGTACAGCGCCTCGGCGTCCGGGGTGTCGAAATAGCCGTTGTCCGGGACATAACCGCTGTCGGTGCCGGCGGGATCGGCAAGGCGGGCGAGATCGCCAGCATGGGCGCGGTAACCCTCGACCAGCGGGGCGATGTCAAACCCCTCCATCCCCGGCGACAGCGCGTAGACCGGGCGGTCCAGCCCGCCGGCGGCCTCGAAGGCCTTCAGCCGCGCGCGTTCCTGCGCCTGCTCGCCCAAGCTGCGCGCCAGCCGCCGGATTTGCGCCGGATCGAGACCGGCAATCATCGCATCGAGGTCCGGCAAGGGGGGCTTGGGCATGGGGGCGCTCCGTCTGGCTGCGGCGGCCTGCATAGCGCCCTGCCCCGCATCGGCGCAACCGCCGATCGCCCCGGGCGGGCGTTTTCGCTTGGCATTGGGCCTGTGTCGCGCTTGACTGGTCGGAACGTCCCAGTCCGGAGACCGTGCATGCAAAGCGACTTCACCCTCGGGATCGAAGAGGAGTACCTGCTGGTCGACCGCGACTCGCTGCGGCTCGCCGAGGCGCCCGAGACGCTGATGACCGCCTGCAAGAATGACCTGGGCGATCAGGTCAGCCCGGAATTCCTGCAATGCCAAATCGAGGTGGGCACCCGCGTCTGCGCCACCATCGCCGAGGCGCGCGAGGATCTGCGGCGGCTGCGCGCGGTGGTGTCGAAACGGGCCGCCGAGCACGGGCTGGCCCCGATCGCGGTGAGTTGCCACCCCTCTGCCGACTGGAAGGATCAGTCTCACACCCGCAAGCAGCGCTATGATAGCCTCCAGCACGACCTGGGCGGGGTGGCCCGGCGCATGCTGATCTGCGGCATGCATGTGCATGTGGGCATCGAGGACCCGTCGCTGCGCACCGACCTGATGCCGCAGATGTGCTATTTCCTGCCGCACCTGCTGGCGCTGTCCACCTCCTCGCCGTTCTGGCAGGGCGAGGACACCGGGCTGGCCTCATACCGGCTGACGGTGTTCGACAACCTGCCGCGCACCGGGCTGCCGCCGGCGTTCTCGAGCTGGGCCGAATATGAACGGACCACCGGCGCATTGATTGAGCTGGGGGTGATCGAGGACACCAGCAAGATCTGGTGGGATCTGCGCCCCTCGCACGCCTTTCCGACGTTGGAGACACGGATCATGGACGTCTCGCCCCGGCTGGAACACGCGTTGTCGCTGGCGGCGCTGACCCAGGCGATCATCCGCATGTTGATGCGGCTGCGCGAACGCAACCTGCGCTGGCGCGAATACGACCGGTTCCTGATCGACGAGAACCGCTGGCGCGCGCAACGCTACGGCGTGGGAGAGGGGTTGATCGATTTCGGAGAGCGCCGGATCAAGCCGATGCTGCAACTGACCGACGAGCTGACCGGGCTGCTGGCCGAGGATGCCGAGGCCCTGGGCACGATGGAAGAGATCGCCGCGCTGCGCCCCATGGTCGAACAGGGCACCAGCGCCACCCGCCAGCGCCGGGTTTTCGCCGAAGCAAAGGCCAAGGGCGAGGATCCCGGGCAGGCCGTCGTGCGGCACCTAATCGAGGAATTTCACGCCGACCTTTGATCGGCCGGGCTGTATCCGGGGCCTTGCGGCGCGCCCGTCGCCGCGAAACGTCAAATGAATCAGAAACGCAAGACGACTTTGCAGCAATGCGGCTTGATCGTGGCGGGTTGCGGGGATAAAATTAAACATATGTTCAATTAACCGGGTATGAGGGGAGGCGTGCCATGGATTTTGCACTCACCGAAGAACAGACGGCGATTTTCGACATGGCTTTTGCCTTTGGGCAGGAGCAGATCGCACCGCACGCGCGCGACTGGGAAGCGCAGGGCACCATCCCCAAGGAGCTTTGGCCGCAGGTCGGCGAACTGGGTTTTGGCGGACTCTATGTCTCGGAAGAAGGCGGCGGCGCCGGTCTGGGCCGGCTTGACGCCACGCTGGTGTTCGAGGCGCTGAGCATGGCCTGCCCCTCGGTCGCGGCGTTTTTGTCGATCCACAACATGTGCGCCAAGATGATCGACAGCTTTGCCGATGACGCGCTCAAGGCGCGGATCATGCCGGACGTGATCGGGTTGAACACGGTGCTGAGCTATTGCCTGACCGAACCGGGATCAGGCTCGGACGCGGCCGCGCTGAAGACGCGGGCGGAAAAGAGCAACGAGGGCTATACCCTGAACGGCACCAAGGCGTTCATCTCGGGCGGTGGTTATTCGGATGCCTATGTCTGCATGGTGCGCACCGGCGCGGACGGCCCCAAGGGCATCTCGTCCGTGTACGTCGAGGACGGCACTCCGGGGCTGAGTTTCGGCGGCCTCGAAGACAAGATGGGCTGGCGCAGCCAACCCACCGCGCAGGTGCAGTTCGACGATTGCAAGATCCCCGCCGGCAACCTGATCGGCAATGAGGGCGACGGCTTCAAATACGCGATGATGGGGCTTGATGGCGGTCGGCTGAACATCTCGGCCTGTTCGCTGGGGGCGGCGCAGACCGCGCTGAACATGACGTTGGCCTACATGGGCGAGCGCAAGGCGTTCGGCAAAAGCATCGACCAGTTCCAGGCGCTGCAATTCCGCCTGGCCGACATGGAGATCGAGCTTCAGGCGGCGCGTACCTTCCTGCGGCAGGCTGCGTGGAAGCTGGACCAGGGCGCGCCGGACGCGACCAAGTTCTGTGCCATGGCCAAGAAATTCGTCACCGAGGCCGGATCGAAGGTGGTCGACCAGTGCCTGCAACTGCACGGCGGCTATGGCTACCTGGCCGATTACGGCATCGAGAAGCTGGTGCGCGATCTGCGGGTGCACCAGATCCTCGAGGGCACCAACGAGATCATGCGGATGATCGTCGCCCGAAACCTGCTGGCCGAACGCTGAGGGGGTTGAGCATGGCCGATATCGACATCCGGGTCACCGGGCGCGCCGGGCGCATCACCTTTACCCGGCCGCAGGCACTCAACGCGATGAGCTATGACATGTGCATGGCGATCGACGCCGAGATGCGGCTGTGGCGCGACGATGACGATGTGGACCTGGTGGTGATCGATGCCGAGGGCGACAAGGCGTTCTGTGCCGGTGGCGATATCGCCGCGCTCTATGACACCGGCACCAAGGGCGATTTCGCCTATGGTCGCAACTTCTGGCGCGACGAGTACCGGCTGAACGCCTTTATCGCCGAATACCCCAAGCCGGTGGTCAGCTTCATGCAGGGGTTCACCATGGGCGGCGGCGTCGGCATCGGCTGCCACGGCGGGCACCGGGTGGTGGATGACAGTTCGCGCATCGCAATGCCGGAATGCGGCATCGGGCTGATACCGGACGTGGGAGGTTGCCACCTGCTGTCGCGCGCGCCGGGGCACTTGGGCGAATACCTGGGGCTGACCGCCGGACGGATGGCGGCGGGCGACGCGATCCTGGCCGGCTTCGCCGACCATTTCATCCCGCGCGAAAAATGGTCCGACCTGATCGAGATGCTGGAGGCCAGCGGCGACGTGGCCCATGTGGCGGCGCATGCCCTGCCCGCCCCGCCCTCGGCGCTGGGCGAGATGCGTGGCGATATCGACCGCCATTTCGGCGGCGGCTCGCTGGCGGCGATCCAGGCCTCGCTGGCCGGGGACGAGAGCGATTTCGCGCAAAAGTCCCGCGCCGCGCTGGAACGAAACTCGCCGCTGTCGATGGCCTGCACGGTCGAGATGCTGCGCCGGCTGCGCGCCGGGGGCGGTGGTATCCGGCAGGCGCTGGACCTGGAATACCGCTTTACCTGGCGGGCGATGGAAGAGGGCGATTTCCTGGAAGGGATCCGCGCCCAGATCATCGACAAGGACCGCAATCCGCGGTGGAAACACGCCGGCGCGGAGGTGCCCGAGGCGGACATGCTGCGCATGCTGGCGCCGCTGGGGGACGAGGCGCTGACATTCGAAGAGGAGACTGACAGATGAAGATCGGGTTTATCGGGCTGGGCAACATGGGCGGGCCGATGGCGGCCAACCTGGCCAAGGCGGGGCACGAGGTGACCGGCTTTGACATGGCGGATGTCGCCATCGAGGGCGTGCAGATGGCCGGATCGGCCGCCGAGGCCGCCAAGGGGGCCGAGGTGGTGATCACCATGCTGCCCAACGGGCAGATCCTGCGCGCCGTGGCGGCAGAGATCATCCCGGCGATGGACAAGGGCGCAACCTTTGTCGATTGCTCGACCGTCGACGTCGACAGCGCCCGCGCCGTGGCCGCGCAGGCCGAGGACGCCGGCCTTCTGGCGGTGGATGCGCCGGTTTCCGGTGGCACCGGCGGAGCGACGGGCGGTACGCTGACCTTCATGGCCGGTGGTTCGGAGGCGGCGTTCGCCAAGGCCAATCCACTGTTCGACATCATGGGGCAAAAGGCGGTGCATTGCGGCGACGCCGGCGCCGGACAGGCCGCCAAGATCTGCAACAACATGATCCTGGGCGTGACCATGATCGCCACCTGCGAGGCCTTTGCGCTGGCCGACAAGCTGGGTCTGGACCGGCAGAAGATGTTCGACGTGGTCTCGACCTCCTCCGGCTATAGCTGGACGATGAACGCCTATTGCCCGGCCCCGGGCGTCGGCCCGCAATCGCCGTCGGACAACGATTACAAGCCCGGTTTCGCCGCCGACCTGATGCTCAAGGATCTGCGGCTGAGCCAGCAGGCCGCAGAGAGCGCCGATGCCGACACCCCGATGGGCGCATTGGCGCAGGCGCTTTATGCGCAGTTCGTCGAACAGGAGGACGGCAAGGGCATGGACTTTTCCGCCATGCTGCCGCGGTTCGAGAAACGCCACCGCGAATGACGCAGTGACGCGGGGCCACGCCCCCGCACGTTTCGCCGGAGCGGTTTTTCCGCTCCGGCGTCCCGTCTTCACCGTCCGTTAAGACGGGCGCGGTCAAATCCCCGCCATATGTAACGGGTGAATGAGGACCGCGCATGTTCAACAGCAATCTTGGAAATATCGACCGGATCGGCCGCATCCTTCTGGGGGCGGCGATGCTGATCGCCTTTACCGTTTTCGCTCCGGCGGCCTTCGCCTGGCTGTTCCTGCTGGGACTGTTGCCGATGGCCTCGGGGCTGCTGGGCACCTGCCCGATCTATGCGCAGCTGAACCACAGCACCAGCGAGATCGACTGACCCCGCCTACCCCTCGGCCAGCTGGGCGATGCGGTCGGCGGCGGCACAGGTAATACGCGTGCCCTCGTCGATGGCATGGCCGGCGCGGTAGAACTCCAGCGTCGACATGTCGGTCAGATCCGCCGCCAGCGCCAGATCGGCGGGATCGGCGGCCTCGCGGCTCTTGCGCAGGAACTCCGTCAGCACGTCGATCGAGGCCGAGACCACGTCGAAATAGGTCGGATCCAGCGGGCCGGCATCCCGTTCCGGCAGCAGCTTGCGCACCGGGTCGGGCAGCTTGTCGAGCAGTTCCGGCGCCTGCAAAGCGGACCAGAGCCGGCCCTCGCTCGGCTCCCACAGGGGGCCGCCCCCCTTGTCGTTGGGATTGACCGAAAGGATGCGCCGCGCCCCCAACGCCCGCGCGGCAGAGACCGGCACCGGGTTGATCAGCCCACCGTCGAGCAGCCAGCGCCCGTCGATCCGGTGCGGCCGCAGGATCGCCGGCAGCGAAATCGAGGCGCGCACCGCGTCGGCCAACGATCCCTCGCGCAGCCAGACCTCGCGCCCGGTCTGCATGTCGGTGGCCACCGCGATAAAGGGAAACTCCAACTCCTCGATGGTCTCGGGCAGGCCGAGATCACGCAGCATCTCCATGATCGCCGCGCCGCGCATCATCCCGCTGCGGTCAAGCCGCAGGTCGATCATGCCCATGAAACTGGTGCTGCTCAGGCTGCGCGCCCAATTCTCCAGCGAGTCGAGACGGCCCCCCGCCCAGGCCGCGCCCACCAGCGCCCCCATCGAACAGCCGGCCACCATGGCGGGCCGCACGCCCTGATCCTGCAACGCGCGCAACACACCGATGTGGCACCAGCCACGCGCGCCGCCGGACCCCAGCGCCAGACCAAGCGGCCGCAAGCTCACTCCGCCGCCACCCGGGCGCCGTCGAGAATCGGCTTGAGGTAGCGCCCGGTATGGCTGCGCGGGTTGTCGGCGACCTGCTCCGGGGTGCCGGTCGCCACGATCTCGCCGCCGCCGTCGCCGCCCTCGGGACCGATGTCGATGATGTGGTCGGCGGTCTTGATCACGTCGAGGTTATGCTCGATCACCACAACCGAATTGCCCTGGTCGACCAGTTCGTGCAGCACCTCGAGCAGCTTTTTCACATCCTCGAAATGCAACCCTGTGGTGGGCTCGTCGAGGATATAGAGGGTGCGCCCGGTCGAGCGTTTCGACAGCTCCTTGGACAGTTTCACCCGCTGCGCCTCGCCCCCCGAAAGCGTCGTCGCCTGCTGGCCGACCTTGATGTAGTCGAGGCCCACGCGGTGCAGCGCATCCATCTTGTCGCGGATGCTCGGCACCGCCTTGAAGAAGTCGCGCGCCTCTTCGACCGTCATGTCAAGAACGTCGGCTATGCTCTTGCCCTTGAAACGGATTTCCAAGGTCTCGCGGTTATAACGCGCGCCCTTGCAGGTTTCGCAGGTGACATAGACATCGGGGAGAAAGTGCATCTCGATCTTGATGACGCCGTCGCCCTGACAGGCCTCGCAGCGGCCGCCCTTGACGTTGAAGCTGAACCGCCCCGGCTTGTAGCCGCGCGCCTTGGCCTCGGGCAGGCCGGCGAACCAGTCGCGGATCGGGGTGAAGGCGCCGGTATAGGTGGCCGGGTTCGACCGCGGCGTGCGCCCGATCGGGCGCTGGTCGATGTCGATCACCTTGTCCAGATGCTCCAGCCCCTTGATGGTCTCGCAGGGGGCGGGCGTCTGGCGCGCCCCGTTCAGGCGCATCGACGCGGTCTTGAACAGGGTCTCGATGGTCAGCGTCGACTTGCCCCCGCCCGAGACACCGGTGACGCAAACGAACTGGCCCAGCGGGAAATCGGCGGTGAGTTTCTTCAGGTTGTTGCCAGTGGCCTTGACCACGGTGACCGCCTTGCCCTTGCCGGCGCGCCGCTCGGTCGGGATCGGGATCTCGCGCGCACCGGACAGGTATTGCCCGGTGATCGAGGCCGGGTCAGCGGCGATCTGCAGCGGCGTGCCGTGGCTGACCACCTTGCCGCCATGCACGCCGGCCCCGGGGCCGATGTCAAAGACGTAATCGGACTGCCGGATCATGTCCTCGTCATGCTCGACCACGATCACCGTGTTGCCCTGGTCGCGCAGGTTCTTGAGGGTACCGATCAGCCGGTCGTTGTCGCGCTGGTGCAGCCCGATCGAGGGCTCGTCCAGCACGTAAAGCACCCCGGTGAGGCCCGAGCCGATCTGGCTGGCCAGCCGGATCCGCTGGCTTTCGCCGCCCGACAGCGTGCCGGCGTTGCGGCTGAGCGTGAGGTATTCCAGCCCGACGTTGTTGAGGAATCCCAGCCGCTCGCGGATCTCCTTGAGGATGGCGCGGGCGATCTCGTTCTTCTGCGCGCTGAGGGTTTCGGGCACGGTGTCGATCCAGTCGAAGGCTTGCTTGATCGACATCTCGACCACCTGCCCCGCGTGCAGCCCGGCGATCTTGACCGCCAGCGCCTCGGGGCGCAGCCGATAGCCGCCGCAGGCCTGGCAGGGGCGGTTGTTCTGATAGCGTTCGAATTCCTCGCGGATCCAGTTGCTGTCGGTCTCGCGGTAGCGGCGCTCCATGTTGGGGATCACCCCCTCGAACACCCGTGTCACCTGATAGACGCGCCCGCCCTCGTCATAGCGGAACGGGATTTCCTCGTCGCCCGAGCCATAGAGGAACACCTGCTGCACGTGTTTCGGAAGATCCTTCCAGCGGGCGTTCTTGTCGAACTCGAAATGCCTGGCGATCGCCTCGATGGTCTGCAGGAAATAGGGCGACTTGCCCTTGCGCCAGGGCGCCAGCGCGCCGTCGTAGATCTTCAGCGTGGCATCGGGCACCACCAGGCGTTCGTCAAAGAACAGCTCCACCCCAAGCCCGTCGCACTCCGGGCAGGCGCCGAAGGGCGCGTTGAACGAGAACAGGCGCGGCTCGATCTCGGGGATGGTAAAGCCCGAAACCGGACAGGCGAAATTCTCGGAAAATGTCAGGCGCTCGGGGTCGCCCTCCTTCGGGGCGGTTTCCAGCACGGCGATGCCATCGGCCAGGTCGAGCGCGGTGCGCAGGCTGTCGGCCAGCCGGGTTTCCATCCCCTCGCGCACCACGATGCGGTCGACCACCACGTCGATGTCGTGGCGGAATTTCTTGTCCAGCGTCGGCGGCTCATCAAGCTCGTAGAACTCGCCGTTGACCTTGACCCGCTGGAACCCCTGCTTGCGCAGCTCCAGGAACTCCTTGCGGTACTCTCCCTTGCGGTCGCGGACGATGGGGGCCAGCAGGTAGGCGCGCGTGCCTTCCTCCATCGCCATGATGCGGTCGACCATGTCCTGCACCTGCTGCGCCTCGATCGGCAGGCCGGTGGCCGGGCTGTAGGGGGTGCCAGCGCGCGCGAACAGCAGCCGCAGGTAATCGTAGATCTCGGTCACCGTGCCGACGGTCGAGCGCGGGTTCTTGCTGGTGGTCTTCTGCTCGATGGAGATCGCCGGGCTGAGACCGCTGATATGGTCGACGTCCGGCTTTTCCATCATGTCGAGGAATTGCCGCGCATAGGCCGACAGGCTCTCGACATAGCGTCGCTGCCCCTCGGCATAGATGGTATCGAAGGCCAGCGACGACTTGCCCGACCCCGACAGACCGGTGATCACCACCAGTTCGTCGCGCGGGATGTCCACGTCGATCCCCTTCAGATTGTGCTCGCGCGCGCCGCGCACCTCGATCTTTTTCAGCTCAGCCATTTCATCCCCGTTCCGCGTGCCTAAGAAATAGGTGAGCCGGGGCGAGTCTCCAACCGGAAAATGTGAACAAAGTATGAACATCATCGAATTCACCGGTTTCGGCATTTGTATGCACGATGCTGAATGTTATATGAGCGACACCCCGCCACTTCGGCGGGCAGGAAAGACAGAAAGGCAGCAGAATGTTCTTGTTCCGACAGGCCCGCAGCAGGGACCTCGATCCGCAGGCGGCGGTGGCCGGCGCGCAAGAGGGCCGCGTGATCGTGATCGACGTGCGCGATCATGGCGAATTGGCGATGTCGGGCAAGGCCAAGGGTGCGATTCACATCCCGTTGATGCGGCTGCGCGACATGGCCGATCCGAGCCATCCGGATTTCTGCAAGGACCTGTTGCCCGAGGCGACCATCGCCGTCTACTGCGCCTCCGGGGCGCGGTCGAACGCGGCCGCGACGATGCTCAGGCAGTTGGGCTATACCGACGTTCACAACATCGGCGGGCTGGGCCACTGGGTGCAGGCCGGCGGCGCGGTCGAGCCGGTCTGACCACCTTCAGCTCTTGCGCGCCAGCGCCCAAGCGCAGATCGGCATCTCGGGATCGTTGTCGAGGCTGTCGCGGCCGGGGTCGTATTTCGGCGGCCAGTCCTCTTCCATGTTGCGCCGGGCGGCGCTGCGGTTGCCCCATTGCGCGGCCTGGATCTGATCCTCGTCGAACCCGCACTCGATCAACAGGTTCTTCAGACCACGCGCCGACCAGCGCGAGCAATCCATCGGCGCGGCGTGGAACGGGATGAAGAACGGCACTGCCAGCCAGAAATGCCCGCCGGGGCGCAGCATGGCATGCACGTTTCGCGTGGCGCGATAGGGGCGATCCAGATGCTCCCAGACCTGGTTGGCCAGGATCAGGTCGAATTGCAGCACCGCGCCCGCCTCGTCGGTAAAGGGATCGGCGCAGATGTCGAATTCGGGGTAGTTGAAGCGGCGGTAGGCGCGGAAATCGAACATCCGCCCCCATTTGCCCGAGATCTCGGCCACGTCCAGGTCGCTCCCCAGCGCCCGGATCATCCGCCGGCTGGCCCGGCCCATTACGATACGATTGAGACTTGCCAACCCGGCCCCCTGCCCCGTTACCCGATCCGCAGGGGACCACGGCGCAGGCCCCGGGTCCAGAAAAGAAACACCTTGCCTGTCCCGAGGCCCCGCTTCTTCTCTTTGTAAAATACTCCCGCCGGAGGCACGCGCCGAAGGCGCGTTCAGCCTACCGACGCCTCTGGCCCGCTCAGAAGTGGATCGCCCGCCCGTAGGCATCCAGTACGGATTCGTGCATCATCTCGGAGAGCGTGGGATGCGGGAAGACGGTGTTCATCAGGTCTTCTTCGGTGGTTTCCAGCGTCCGGCCCACGACATAGCCCTGGATCAGCTCAGTCACCTCGGCGCCAACCATATGCGCGCCCAGAAGTTCGCCTGTCTTGGCGTCGAACACGGTCTTGACCATGCCCTCGGGTTCGCCAAGGGCGATCGCCTTGCCGTTGCCGATGAAGGGAAAGCGGCCGACCTTGACGTCATAGCCCAGTTCCTTGGCCTTGGCCTCGGAATAGCCGACGCTGGCCACTTGCGGCTGACAATAGGTGCAGCCGGCGATGCTCTCGGGTTTGACCGGGTGGGCGTGTTTGCCGGCGATCAGCTCGGCCACCATCACGCCTTCATGTGACGCCTTATGCGCCAGCCAGGGCGCGCCGGCGATATCGCCGATGGCATAAAGCCCGTCGATCCCGGTACGGCAGAATTCATCGGTCACCACGTGGGTCCGGTCGAGCTTGACGCCAAGCGCCTCAAGGCCCAGTCCCTCGACATTGCCAACGATGCCGACGGCCGAGATCACGGTGTCGAACACCATCTTCTCCACCTTGCCGTTCGCCTCGATATGGGCGGTGACCTTGCCTTTTCCGCGATCGAGCTGCTTGACCATGGATTTCTCCATGATGGTCATGCCCTGCTTGAGGAACTGTTTCTTGGCAAAAGCGCTGATCTCGGCGTCCTCGACCGGCAGCACCCGGTCCATCACCTCGACCACGGTGGTCTCGGCGCCCAGCGTGTTGAAGAAACTGGCGAACTCGATCCCGATGGCACCCGACCCGATGACCAGCAGCTTTTTCGGCATCCGCGGCGGGTTGAGCGCGTGCTTGTAGGTCCAGACCAGGTCGCCGTCGGCCTCCAGCCCCGGCAGTTCACGCGCCCGCGCGCCGGTGGCGAGGATGATGTTCTTGGCCGTCAGCTCCTCGCTACCCTTGTCGGTCTTGACGCTGACCTTGCCCTTGGCGGGGACCGTCGCCGCGCCCATTACCACGGTGACCTTGTTCTTTTTCAGCAGGTGCCCGACCCCGCCCGAGAGCTGTTTCGCCACCCCGCGCGAGCGTTTGACCACCGCGTCGAGGTCATAGCCGATCTTGTCGGCAGAGAGGCCGAAATCCTTGGCCCGCTCCATCAGGTGAAACACCTCGGCCGAGCGCAGCAGCGCCTTGGTCGGGATGCAGCCCCAGTTCAGGCAGATGCCGCCCAGGTGTTCGCGTTCCACCACGGCCACCTTCAGGCCCAGTTGCGCGGCACGGATCGCGGCCACATAGCCGCCCGGCCCGGCGCCGATTACGATCAGGTCAAATGAACTCGCAGCCATGACATCCCCCTCGGCGCCGCCGTTGAAAAAACTAGTTTACCATTAAACTATTTATCGACGCGCATCAATGGGCGCGAAATGGCAAATCCGCCGCAGGCAGAGCCGCGGCGGATAACTGCCAACCAGGCAAGGAAAGTTTTTTCGCGTCCGGCTCAGGACGCGGTCTGGAGCGCACGCACGGTCTGGCCATAGCCCCCGGCCGAGACATAGTCGGCTTCGGCCCCCGTTGCCGGCCGCGCCAGCGCCGCGTTGCGGAACGGAAACCGACCAAAGGTGCGGATCACCTCGCGGTGGGCGCGGGCGTGCAACAGGTTCGAGGTCCCGGTCTCCGGCATCCTCTCGCAGAGCAGACGCACGCAGCGGTCCTGGTCGCAGAGGTTCTCCGAGTGCATCAGCGGCATGTAGAAGAACTGCCGCGCCGGCTCGTCGATCTTCATGTCCCATCCCCGGTCGATGGCCGATTTCGCCGCCGCCAGCGCCGCGCGATCGCTGGAAAACGCCTTGGCCTCGCCCCTGAACATGTTACGCGAGAACTGATCGTTCAGGATGATATAGGCCAGCGATCCGCTGGGATAGGTCAGCCAAAACGAGAACCGACCGGCCTGCGCCCCCTCCCAGGTGGGCAGGAACCGTTTTCGGATCTCGGCATCCAGCTCATCCTCCTGCGCGTACCATTTTTCCGGCCCCACCTCGTCGAGCCAGAACTTCAGTATCTCCTCCGGGCCAACCATCGACCAAACTCCAATTTTGTCGTCGAAATGCCATGCTTCAGTCTAACACTGCTTTTGCACAACATTTACAGTAACAATTTGCAACACTGGCAATATTCCGTGCGACCTCAGGCGGCGTCGCTCTCGTCCTGGGCCTCCTGGTCGGTCTCGATGGCGTATTCCTGCGCGAACTCCACCGCCACCGGCGTCGAGGTCGGATACATCGGCGTGATGGTGCCGTAGTCTTCGACCGGGATCGCCGGACGCTGCGTGGTGCGATAGATGCCATAGCCCATCAGCGTGAACAGCAGCACCGCCATGAACAGGAAAAAGCCTGCGGGGCCGAATACCCCCTGCCCCATCAGCCAGCCGGTGATCAGCGGGCCGGCAATGGCGCCCAGCCCGTTGATGAACACCAGCCCGCCCGAGGCGGCGGCCATGTCGTCGGGTTCCAGGTAATCGTTGGTATAGGCGATCAGCAGCGAATAGAGCGGGTTGGTCATGCCGCCGACGAGAAAAGCCGAGACCAGCAGCAACCCGTATTGCCCGCCGAACACCATGCCCAACAGCGCGCCGACCCCGCCGCCAGCCGCCACCATCAGGACCAGCGCGCGCCGATCCATCCGGTCCGACATCCAGCCCAGCGGATATTGCAGAACGACCGCGCCGACGTAAAAAGTGGCGATGAAGCCCGAGATCTGCGGCACGCTCATCCCGATCTTGGCGCCGTAGACTGCGCTCATCCCGAACTGCGCCGAGAACACCCCACCCATCAGGAACATGCCGACACAGCCAAGCGGAGAGGTTTCCATCAGCCGTTTCAGGCTCATCGGCTTGGTGGTCTCGAACGCCGGTGTCGGGCTGATCGACAACAGGATCGGCGCGAAGGAAACCGAGATCAGCACCGAAGCCAGCACGAAGGTCTCGTATCCCGCCGGGTCGCCCAGCAACATCATCGCCTGGGCGGTCACGACACCGGCCATCTGCACGATCATGTAGAGCGACAGCGCCTTGCCGCGGTTCTCATTGTCCGAGGCATTGTTGAGCCAGCTTTCGGCGGTGACATAGACGCCCGAGAAACAGAACCCGATGATCACCCGGCCCAGCGCCCAGGCGATCGGATCGGCAAAGGCAGGATAGAGGATCATCACCGCCGAAATGAACGAGGCCAGCGCCGCGAACACCCGCACGTGCCCGACCCGCCGGATCATCTCGGGCGCCAGTTTCGAGCCCCCCAGGAAGCCCAGGAAATAGGCCGACATCACGATCGACATCTGGAAGGTCGAGAATCCCTCGATCTCGCCGCGCACGCCCAGCAGCGTGCCCTGCAGCCCGTTGCCGACCATCAGCAACCCCATGCCAAGCAGCAGCGCCCAGGCACTCGACAAGACTTGTTTCATCGGGGTTCTCCCTGTTGCACGCGTCGCGGTTTTCCCCAGCTACGGGGGCCATCTGTCTGCGTCCGCCCTGTCCGCGACAAAGGCGATGTCGCATTCGGGCAAAACCGGCCCGCAGGGCACTGTTTTCCCTCAGGCGTAACGTGCCCGGCCCTTTCCCCGCAACCCTTGTGACCCGGCTCAGCCCTGGTCGGGGATCAGCAGCGAGGCATCGCCATAGGAAAAGAACCGGTAATCCGCCTGCACCGCGTGATCATAGATGCGGCGGATGCGGTCCTGCCCCATCAGGGCCGAGACCAGCATCAGCAGGGTCGATTTCGGAAGATGGAAATTGGTCATCAGCGCATCGGTCACCCGAAAGGTGAAGCCGGGATAGATGAAGATGTCGGTCTCCCCTTCCCATTGCGCGATCTGCCCGCCCCGCGCGGCGGTCTCGATCAGCCGCAGCGCGGTGGTGCCGACCGGGATCACCCGGCCGCCTGCGGCGCGGGTGGCGGCGATCTCGGCGGCCGCCTCGGCGCTGACCTGGCCCCATTCGGCGTGCATCCGGTGCGTGGTCACGTCCTCGACCTTGACCGGAAGGAAGGTTCCGGCGCCGACGTGGAGCGTGACATAGGTGAAATCGATTCCCTGGTCGCGCAGCAGCGCCAGCAGGTCCGCGTCGAAATGCAGCGAGGCGGTGGGCGCCGCGACGGCGCCCGACCGTTTGGCCCAGACGGTCTGGTAGTCAGTCTTGTCACGGTCGTCCGCCGGCCGCTTCGCGGCGATATAGGGCGGCAGTGGCATCGCCCCGGCCTCGGCCAGGGCGGCATCGAAATCCTCGCCCGCGAGGTTGAAGCGCAGCCGTCCCTGCCCGTCCTCAACGCCCTCCAGCGTCGCGCTCAACCCGGAGGAAAAGACGATCTCCTCGCCCGGGCGGATCTTTTTCAACGGTTTCAGAAGCGCCGCCCAGCAGCCATCGGCGCGCGGCTCCAGCAGCGTCACCTCGATCCGCGCGCGGGTCTCACCTTGCGGACCGGAGCGGGCCCGCGTGCCGCTCAGCCGCGCGGGAATCACCCGGGTGTCGTTCAGCACCAGCCGGTCGCCCGGCCTCAGCCAGTCCGGCAGGTCGTGCACATGGGCGTCGGTGATGGAGTCGCCCCGCGCCACCAGCAGCCGCGCGGAACTGCGCGGGCTGGCCGGGCGCGTGGCGATCAGCCGCTCGGGCAGGTCGAAATCGAAATCGCTCAGTTTCATCGGGTCGCGCTATAGGACGGGCGCGGCGGATTGACCATCCGTCATCGCCCCCCGGTCCCGTGGATCTGGTCGAAGTGACGGAATTTCGGGCGCTCCTCCTCGACGGCCTCCTCCCCCGGCATGGTCGGCGTGGCCCCACGAAAGATCTCGCGGAACAAACCCGGCGCCAGCCCCGACAGCGGGTTGACCTGGACCTTGGGGGACGAAGCCGGCCCCTTCAGCGTGTAGGAAAACCCGATCATCCCCTCGCCCTTGCGGGTCAGAATGCTGCCCACCACGTTGATCAGATAGACCGGGGAGATCACCCCGCGCATGTTCAGCACCCCGGTCTTGAGATTGTGGATCCCGTCCATCGACAGCCCGATCGAGGGGCCGGTGGCGCTGCTTTCATGCAGGACCAGCCGGTCCGGTTCGAGCCGGAACCGCGCCTCGACCTCGGAAAACTGGATCCCCTGGCCCGACATCTCGTCGATCAGGCCGACCACGCTGACCGCGTTCAACAGCGCGGCGATCGCCGGGGCATCCTTGACCCGCGTGTTGGTCACCTTGAGGGTGCCGTCAAACTTGCCATCCCCCTCCACCGGCAGCAGAGACAACCTGAAGCTGCCGCCGTGGCCCTGGTTCAGGATGCCCGCCGCGCGGAACACGCCACCGGCGTCGTCGGCCTCGACATGGAACGCGCTGCGCCCGTCTTTCGGCTCGACACGACCGCGCACCGGGGCCTGTCCGTTCAGCACGCCGGTAAAGGTGCCGCGCAGCCCGTCGTAGGTGGTGAAATCACCCTTGAAATCATTCAGGGCGATCCCTTCGGAGATCTGCAGCCGGTCCAACCGCACCTGCAGCGCGCCGCCCCCGTCACCGCCCCCGCCCAGCGGGGCGCGGCGCAGGTCGAGCGTGCCGGTCAGGATGCGCACGTCCGGCGGCGCCGTACCCCGGCCGATCAGTTCCACGCCGGCCTCGAGCCAGTTGCCCAGCCGCAGGGAACTGAGCAGCGCGCGGTCCAGCCCACCCTCCTTGCGGCTGACCACGCTGCCGGTCGCGGTCAGCCCGGCGGCCTGAACCGCCAGGCGCTCGATCCGGGCCACGTCGCCCAGCGTCCCGGCCAGGTCGAGCATGCCGGTGTCCGCCTCGCGCTTGCGCCAGCCCAGCGTCGGGATTGACAACCCGACACCCTGGAGGTCCGACGTGAGGTGCAGCGCCGGCGGTTCACCTTGGGCGATATCCAGCGTGAAGGTCCCGGTGCCCTGACCGCTGACGCTCCCCTCGGGCAGGCCGATGGAAAAGGTGTCGATCAGGGTTTGCGACAGCTCCACCTGTCCGCGCAACTGGCTGCCGCGCCTGGCCTCGGCCCCGATCGGCTGGGTCCAGTTCACCGCCACCGGCAGGTCCCCGACCCGGGCGGTGCCCTCGATCTCGACCCGGTTCTGGTCGGCCTCCAGCCGCAGCGCGGTCGCCGACAGCTTTTGCCCCGGCACCAGCACCTCGCTTTTCACGTCGTTCAGCGCGCCGGTAAGGTGAAAGGCGATGTCCTGAAAGGGCACACCCTTCTTGAGCGGCATCGACAAGGTCCCTTCGATCCGCGCCTGCCCCTGCGCCAGGTCGACCGGCAATTTGGTGTCGCGCAGAACGTGCAACGGCGGCCCGTCCAGAAGCGACATCACCGCCGTGACCGGCCCGGCGGTGCGCACCCGGACCAGCGCCGGCGCCGGCTTGAGCGTGATGTCGGGAATGATGAACGAGGTGCCCGCCGCCTGCAGCGCGCCGCCCTGCAGAGCGGCCACGGTCCCGCCCGCCGCCGTGGCCACCAGCCGCCCCCGGTCCAGCGAGACGGTGCCGTCGGCCCCGGTCACCGGCGGCAGGAACCGGTTGAAGCGGATGCTGGCCTCCTCGAAATCGAAACCGGCATAGATGTCGGGCTTGGCGCCCGCGTTCAGCCGCAGCGCCAGGTCGATGTTGTGCAGGCTTCCGGCCAGGACGTTCTCCTTGACCCAGGTCCGCGGCTTTTCCGCCACTGTGGCGGGCCAAAGCTCCAACAGCCGCTCGGGGCTGATCCGATCCCGTCGCCCGTCGAGGGCCAGGCGCCAACCGGTCTCGCCGGCACTCAGGTCGCCCGACAGGTCGATCCCGTCGCCCTTATCGGCCAGGTGCATCTGACCCAGGGTCAACCGGAAGGGTGCCAGTTCCATCCGGAAATCCGCCGTGCCTCCGGCGATCTGCAGCGGCTCGGGGTAAAGCCCGGCCGGGTTCAACGCGATCTTGTTGAAGCTGAACTGCCCGACCAGATCGGTCAGCTTGCCGTCCTCGATCCCGCCGAGATAGGCGCGCCCCTCGCCATGGCCCGAGCCCCAGGCGCTGTCGACCGACAACTCGTCAAAGGTCAGGGTCTGTTCGGACGGATCATAGGTGAAATAGCTGCGCGCGCCACTGAACGGGATCGGGCGCGTCGCCTCGGTCGGCTGCACCGCGCCGGCGCCGATATGCAGCGTGGCCGAGAGCGGCCCGAAGGCGCCGTCCTCGTCAACGCTGCCGCGCAACGCGCCCGAGATCGGCGCCCGCAGCACGTCGAGCCAGCTCAGCGCCACCGCCTGCGCGGCGATGTCCCCTGCCGCGATGTCCTGCACCGAGGCGCCGAACTCGGCCCCGGTCCCGCTGATCCGGCTGGCATAGTTCAACTCGACCGAACTGGCGAAATCGCGACCGCTGAGCACGGCGAACCCGGCCCCGACCTGCAGGTCGTCGCCGTTCCGGGTCAGCCGCACCTGGCCGCCGTCGAGGGTCCAGGCCTTGCCGCTGCGACCATCCTCGTAGCGCAGGGTCACCGCGTCGACATCCACCGCGACCAGCGCCGCGAGCTGCGGACGCAGCAGGATATGCTCGGCCTCGTCCAGCAGTTGCGGCACCCCCGCCGCCTCGCCCACTGGCGCGGCGGTCTCGTCCAGCATCAGCGACACCGCGCCGTCGCGGTCGCGGCGCAGGGTGGCGAACAGACCGCTCAGCGCGATCCGCTTCGGCTGCAGCTTGCCCTGCAGCAGCGGGCGCAGGGCAAGGCCCGCCTCGGCGTCCGACAACCGCGCCAGGATGCGCCCGTCCGGGTCGGACAGGACCACGTCCCGCAGGTGCAGCCGCGCGTGCAACCCCTTGCGGATCACCAGGTCGATGTCGCCAAAGGATATCTGAAGCCCGTCCAGCCCCCGTTCGATCCGCTCCTCGACCCGGACGAGCAGCCATTCCGGCGGGCTGAGGCGCCGGTTGACGATGATGATCAGTGTCACCGAGGCCAGGATCACGGCGATCATGGTGAACCGGAATCCCCAAACACCCGTGTGGCGCAGGGCCCGGCCGGCGAGGCGCCGGCGCTGGCGCGGTTCAGCCCTTGTCATGGGCTTCTACTGGGGTCCAGCCCCGCGGGAGCGGACGGGCACCGCTTTCCGGTTGCCGGCGGCGCGCTAATATGGAACCCATCTGTTCAGTCATGTCAGCGGAGTCACCCGATGCCCGATATTTCCGATACCGCCCCCGATTTCACCCTGCCCCGCGATGGCGGCGGCCAGGTCAGCCTGTCGGCGCTGCGCGGTCGTACCGTTGTTCTGTTTTTCTATCCGCGCGATGATACCCCGGGCTGCACCAAGGAATCCATCGGCTTTTCCGGGGCCTTGCAGGCTTTTGCCGATGCCGGCGCCGAGGTCTTCGGCATTTCGCGCGACACGGTCGCCAAGCATGACAAGTTCATCGCCAAGCATGATCTGACCGTGCCACTGCTGTCGGACGCCGAGGGCGAGGTCTGCGAAGCCTATGGCGTCTGGGTCGAAAAGAACATGTACGGCAAGAAATCCATGGGCATCGAGCGCGCCACCTACCTGATCGACGCCGAGGGCAAAATCGCCCGGATCTGGCGCAAGGTGAAGGTGCCCGGCCACGTCGATGAGGTGCTCGAGGCGGTCCGGGCGCTGTAGGACGCGCCGCGCCTTTCGTACTTTTTTCCTGCCGATCCGTACAATACCCCGGTGCCCCCGCATGACCGCCGATCTCACCCTTGCCCAACGCGCCGAAGAGGTGCTGCGTACCGCCGACGGGCGCGCAAAGACCGCGCTGTCGCATGCCCATGCGGCGGCCTGGTTCGCCGCGCGCGCCGAGGGGGCAGAGCCGATGCCCGTGGGCACCGCCAGCCCGCCGCTGCATCCAGCACGACCGGCCCGGCCCGAGTTGCTGTCGCCGCGCGAGGTGCCCAAGCGCAAGCCGGGCTCGCCCGCCGGGCGGATCGCGCTGCTGCATGCGGTGGCCCATATCGAGTTGAATGCCGTCGACCTGCATTGGGATCTCATCGCGCGGTTCAGCCATGTGCCGTTTCCGATGGGGTTCTATGACGATTGGGTCAAGGCGGCCGACGAGGAGAGCAAGCATTTCAACCTGGTCTGCGACTGCCTGGAAGAGCTGGGCAGCCATTACGGCGCCCTGCCTGCCCATGCCGGCATGTGGCGCGCCGCCGAGGACACCGCGGGCGATCTCATGGGGCGCCTCGCGGTGGTGCCGATGGTGCTGGAGGCGCGCGGGCTGGACGTGACGCCGAGCATGATCGGGATCTTTCGCAAGGCCGGCGTCGATCACGCCGTCGCCGCGCTGGAAACCATCTATGCCGAGGAGGTGGGCCATGTCGCCTATGGCTCGAAATGGTTCCATTTCCTCTGCGGGCGCGAAAATGCCGATCCGAAAGAGGTGTTTCACGCGCTGGTGCGGACATATTTCCACGGCGCGCTGAAGCCCCCCTTCAACGAGGAAAAGCGCGCCGAGGCCGGCCTGCCGCCGGATTTCTACTGGCCGCTGGCCGACGAAATCCCCCCGCGTGGGTAAGCAAGAGCGGGTAACAAACTGACGAAACTCGGCAATTTATTGCCTAAACTCCCCAGTTCGGCGCAGAAACGCCGCAGAAGAGGTCAACAAACTTGCCCCATTGTCGCCGGGCGTTTAAGCCAATGGCCGAAGGCCCGACCGAGCAGTAACGCCGGGTCCGGGGGATGGGACAAGGACGACGGCTTGCGTACACGACTCGCGATCAAAGTTCACGCGGTGTTGGAAAGGATCTTTCCCGAGCGCCGCGTCTTTCTGAAATCGGACACCGACACCCGCTATATCCGGCTGCGCCCGGTCACCCAGGCGGCCGCCTATTCCGGGGCGCTTCTGATCGTGGCCTGGGCCATCGTCGCCACCGCGATCCTGATGATGGACAGCATCGGCGCCGGCAACTTTCGCGAACAGGCCAAGCGCGACCAGCGCATCTACCAGGACCGGCTGAACGTGATGTCGGCCGAACGCAATGCCCGCGCCGAAGAGGCGCTGGCCGCCCAGGCGCGGTTCAACGCGGCATTGGAGCAGATCTCGGTCATGCAGTCGGAACTGCTCGCCTCGGAGACCCGGCGGCGCGAGCTCGAGACCGGGATCGAGGTGATCCAGACCACCCTGCGTGCCGCCCTGCGCGACCGCGACTCGGCGCGCGAGACGCTGGCCGCGCTGGAGCAGGACGGTGCCGGCGCACAGGGCACCGCCGCCGACCCGGTGATCCCGGTGCAGATGGATTTCATGACCACGGTGCTCGCCGATACGGCGCACGAACGTGACCAGGTGATTGCCGACGCCCACTCGGCGCTGGAGCAACGCGACGAGTTGCAGCTGGAAATCAAGCTGATGCGCGAGCGCAACGACCAGATCTTTCGCCAGCTGGAAGAGGCGATGGCGATCTCGGTCGAGCCGCTGAACAAGATGTTCCGCCAGGCCGGCATGCCGCCGGAACGGATCATCGAGCAGGTGCGCAGCGGCTATAGCGGCCAGGGCGGACCGCTGACTCCGATCTCGTTCTCGACCCGTGGCGAGGAACCCACCCCGGACGAGCTGCGCGCCAACAAGCTGTTGCACCAGATGGACAAGCTGAACCTTTACCGCATCGCGGCGCAAAAGGCCCCCTTTGCGAACCCGGTTCACGCCTCGGTCCGCCACACCAGCCAGTTCGGCTATCGCCGCGATCCCAAGACCGGCGGGCGGCGGATGCACAACGGCGCGGATTTCGCCGGTCCGCACGGGACCGACATCTTTGCCACCGCTGACGGCGTGGTCACCCACGCGGGCTGGCAATCGGGTTATGGCCGGTTGGTCATCATCAAGCACGCGTTCGGCATCGAAACCCGTTATGCCCACACGTCGCGCATCCTCGTGAAGAAGGGCCAAAGGGTCTCGCGCGGGGATCACATTGCTGATATGGGTAACACCGGACGGTCCACCGGCACCCATCTGCACTATGAAGTACGGGTAAACGGAAGACCGGTGAACCCCATGAATTACATCAAGGCTGCGAGAAATGTTTTCTAAGAGCAAAATCAACGAGCCCGGCTCCAAGACCCCGGATACCGCCGCCCCCTCTGCCCAACCGACGGCCACCGCCGCCCCGGCCGCGAGCGACTACAAGTCGAGCACGCCCAAGGCCAAGCCGCCGGCATCGGTGCTGTCCTCGGACCTGCACATCACCGGCAACCTCAAGACCACCGGCGATATTCAGGTCGAAGGCACCGTCGAGGGCGACATCCGCGCCCACCTGCTGACCGTGGGCGAAACCGCCACCATCAAGGGCGAGGTTTCCGCCGATGACGTGGTGATCAACGGTCGCATCGTCGGTCGCGTGCGCGGGCTGAAAGTGCGCCTGACCTCGACTGCCCGGGTCGAGGGTGACATCATCCACAAGACCATCGCGATCGAGAGCGGCGCGCATTTCGAAGGCTCGGTGCAGCGTCAGGACGATCCGCTGAACCCCGGCCGCGGCGCCCCCAAGGGTGGCCAGCAGCCCGCCGCCGCAGCACAGCCCAAGGCCGAGGCCGGCAGCAAGTAAGCCGCCCGCCCCTGTTCACTACAGATCCGGCGTCGCAGATCCCTGCGGCGCCTTTTTCGTCTGCCCCGGCCAGTTAATCCGTCACACCGTCCAGCATCCAGCGCCCCTCGGGCCAGAAGGCATGGAAGGCGAAGGCGAACATCAGGTCATGGGACAAGTCCCGGCCGGCGCCGTCGCGCACCCGGATCATCCCAACCTCGCGTCCCTTGGCGATCTGCCCGCTATCCAGCGCCGAGGCGAGCCCGGCGCGCCAGCTCAGGGTGATGCCGTCCTCGGATATCTCGCCCGCCGCGCGCAGCCGCGCCAGCGGCCAGGCCCGGTCCCCGACCCGCACCACCCGCGCCAGCGGCTCGATGCCGTGCGGCGGGCGCTCGCCCGAGTAGAGGAACGGCCAGGCCGAGCGGTCATAGCCCTGATAGGGGTTGCGGCCATAGGCGCGCGGAAACGCCGGTTCCTCCATCACCAGCCCGTCGGGGTTGCGGGCGCGAAACACCGCCCAGCTTTCGACCCAGCTTGGCAGGGTTTCGAGCCGGGTGCCGGTCAGCGCGCCGACGATCGCCTCGCCGCGCGCCTGTTGCCACCAGCTCTCGGTCTGGCGGTCGTACATCACCATGTCGGAATGGCGCAGCTTGCCCGAGACGCCGAAGACCAGCGTGCCCTGCGCGGTGCGCCGGTCAAAGGTGATGGCCGAGTTGCACAGGGGGCAAAAGGTGACCGCGACCGGAACGCCGCCGATGCGGTCGTTGACGATCTCGTGCCAGGTCAGATAGCGCAGCGGATAGGCGCGCGGCGGGCTGCCGTCCAGCTCCAGCGCGATCACGGGCTCGCGCGCGGCCAGCCGGGTTTCCGAGGTCACCGGCCAGAACGCGGGATCGCTCAGCGCCGGGATGCCGTCGCGGGGCGGACCGCCCGAGCGGATCTCGTCCCAGTCGGTCAGGCTGGTGGTGGTGAAATCCGTGCGCGGCCATTCCGCCGCCCAGCGGGCCGGATCGGATAGGGCGCCAGTGGTGCTGGCGAAGGTCAGCCACAGGGCGGCCAGGATGAAACGGAGCGGCATGGCGATCCCTCCCTCATCCGAGCAGTCTGCGCGTCACGCCGCCCCGGGTCCAGCCGCCGCACGCGGATGTGAACGGGGTGTGAACATGCGCGCGCCCGCCGGGATGTCCGGCGGGCGCGGTCGTCATGGTCATGTTTGCGGATCGGCGCGCGGGTCTAGTCGCGCACGGTCACCGATTTCATCACGTCGGGCTGGCCGATCACGGCGCCGTTCGGCCCGTCGCCGCGCTTGATGGCGTCGACCACATCCATGCCCTCGGTCACGCGACCCACCACGGTGTATTGACCGTTCAGGAACGGACCGGGCGCGAACATGATGAAGAACTGCGAATTGGCGCTGTCGGGATTCTGCGACCGCGCCATGCCGACGACACCCCGCTCGAAGGGCACATCGGAGAACTCGGCCTTGAGGTCGGGCCGTTCCGAGCCGCCCATGCCGGCGCGGCGCATGTCGCCGCCCAGCTTGCCGAACTGCACGTCGCCGGTCTGCGCCATGAAGCCGTCGATCACCCGGTGAAACACGACACCATCATAGGCGCCTTCCTTGGCCAGCGCGGTGATCTGGGCCACGTGGTTTGGCGCCACGTCGTCGGCCAGGTCGATGACGATGGTGCCATTGGCGCCCTCGCCCGCGACCTCGATGGCCAGCTCGGTGGCCAGCGCGGGGCCCGCCAGCAGCGCGGCCAGCGCCGCGCCGAGTGCCAGTTTACGCATCGGCGGCCACCTTGACGCTGATCATGCGGTCAGGGGTCGCGGGGGGCTCGCCCCGGGTGATTGCATCGACATGCTCCATCCCCTCGATGACGCGGCCATAGACGGTGTACTGGCCGTTGAGGAAATGGTTGTCGCCGAAGTTGATGAAGAACTGCGAGTTGGCCGAGTTGGGGTGCTGGCTGCGCGCCGCGCCCAGGGTGCCGCGATCATGCGGCAGGCGCGAGAACTCGGCCGGAAGATCGGGCATGTCGGAACCGCCGGTGCCGGCCATGCGCAGGTTGAACCCCTCTTCCATGTTGCCGTGCTGGACGTCGCCGGTCTGGGCCATGAAGCCGTCGATCACCCGGTGGAAGCAGACGTTGTCATAGGCGCCGGCGCGGGCCAGTTCCTTCATCCGCGCGACATGCTCGGGCGCAACGTCGGGCAGCAGTTCGATGGTGACGGTCCCATCCTTCAGTTCCATCAGGATGGTGTTCTCGGGGTCTTTGATCTCGGCCATCGGGCACTCCTGTCTTGGCGTTTGACCCGATACCTAAGACCGGCGCGGCGGAATGCCAAGTCGCGCATTGACCTCGCGGCCAAATGCGTGGAAACAAACCGGCGATTACGACCATTCGATTTCGAGGTGACGGTATGGGCTGGAACACGCTGGACGATGTGGATCTGCGCGGCAAACGGGTGTTGGTACGGGTGGACGTCAACGTCCCCATCGAGAACGGCACCGTCACCGACGACACCCGCATCCGGCGGCTGGTCCCGACCCTGAACGACATCCGCGCCGCCGGGGGCAAGCCGATCCTGCTGGCCCATTTCGACCGCCCCAAGGGCAAGCGCGTGCCCGAGATGTCGCTGTTGCCGCTGGTACCGGCGCTGGAGGCCGCCTTTGGCGCGCCGGTGGCGTTCTGTGCCGACTGCCGTGGCCCGGCGGCCGAGGCGGCGCTGGCGGCGCTTGACCAGGACAGCATCCTGGTGCTGGAGAACACCCGGTTCCATCCCGGCGAGGAAAAGAACTGTCCCGAGCTGGCCGCGGAGATCGCGGCACTCGGCGATGTCTATTGCAACGACGCCTTTTCCGTCGCGCATCGGGCGCATGTCTCGACCGAGGGCGTGGCGCGCATCCTGCCGTCCTGCGCCGGACGGCTGATGCAGGCGGAGCTGGAGGCGCTGGAGGCCGCGTTGGGCAAGCCGCAGCGCCCGGTGATGGCCGTGGTGGGCGGCGCCAAGGTCTCGACCAAGCTGGAGTTGTTGGGCAACCTGGTGGAAAAGGTCGATCACCTGGTGATCGGTGGCGGCATGGCCAATACCTTCCTTGCCGCCCAGGGCATCGACGTGGGCAAATCCCTGTGCGAGCACGAGATGACCGGCACAGCCGCCGAAATCCTGGCCAAGGCCGAGCAGACCGGCTGTGCCGTGCTGCTGCCCTCCGACGTGGTGGTGGCCCGTGAATTCAAGGCCGGTGCTGACCATCAGACCGTGCCGGCCAGCGCCTGTCCGGCCGACGCGATGATCCTGGATGCCGGCCCCGAGACGGTCGCGCGCGTCGCCCGGGCACTGGAGGGGGCCAAGACCCTGATCTGGAACGGACCGATGGGCGCCTTCGAGATCGACCCCTTCGACGCCGCGACCAATGCCGCTGCGCAGACCGCCGCCGCGCTGACCCGCGACGGGCAATTGATCAGCGTCGCCGGCGGCGGCGACACGGTGGCAGCGCTGAACCAGGCCGGGGTGGCGGAGGATTTCACCTATATCTCCACCGCCGGCGGTGCCTTTCTGGAGTGGATGGAGGGCAAGACCCTGCCCGGCGTGGCGGTCCTGGACCAACAGGGCGTTTTGGCCTGACGCCATCCTGGGCTAACCTCGGGTCATTGTGTTGCCGAGGAGTTTTCCGATGACCCGTTTTACCCCCCACCTGACCGCCGGGGCGCTGGCCCTGGCCGCCCTGCCCGTCGTCGCGCAGGAGGCCGAGGCACCGCCCCCGACCCGCCCGTCGTTCTTGCAGATGATCACCGCGGATCGCCTGGCGACAGCGGCGATGCACACCCTGATGAACTGGGCGCGGCTGCTGGCCGACATCCGCTATGACCAGCTCAGCGTCGATCCGGTGGCGGCGCGGGCCACCCTGACCGGGGTCGAGATCGCGCCGCTGATCCCCGACTTGCCGCCCGACAGTTGCCGCATCACCGCCGCGCGGATGACGATCAACGGCACCCCGCTGGACCGGATCGACGCCGGGCGCATGCGGCTGGCGCTGGACGGGATGGATGTCGCGGCGGGCTGCCTGCCACCCGAGGGGGCGAACATGCTGCGCGCGATGGGGTTTGCCACCCTGCACGCCCCCTGGGCCGAGCTTGACCTGCTGTACGACCATGGCTCGGGCGGGCTGCAGGCGCGGTTCAGCACCGATATCGCGCGGCTGGCCTCGCTGAACCTGAGCGCGGATCTGGACTATGTCAGCTACCGAATGAATTTCGACACCGAGGAGCCGGTCTTTGCCGCCGATCTGACCCACGCCGAACTGGTGCTGCGCGACCTGGGCGCCTGGACGCTGGCGCAGAATTTCCTGCCGGCGGAGTTGAAACAACCGGGCGCCCTTGGTCCGGTGATCGAGGGCGCCGTGGCCGAGGGCATTGCCGGGGCCAACGGGCCGGAGGTGCCGGCCAGCGCGGCGCAGCGCGCTTTTGCCCAACAGGCCGGCCAGGTCGCCGCCGGGTTTGCCCCCGGCGGGCGGGTGGTGCTGTCCACCGCGATCTCCGATGGGCCGTTTCGCCTGGACGAAGGCAGCGTGGACTCGTTCCGCGCGCTGTTTGACGCGCTGAAGCCGCAGGTGGGGGTACAGCCCACCGCGCTGCGCGGGGCGGTGCCGGTGGCGGCGTTGCAGGCCGCGCTCGATGCCGAAAACCCGCCGGTCGAGGCCATGGCCATCGGACGCGCGCTGATGACCGGGATCGGTGCACCGCGCAACCCGGCCCAGGGGCTGCGGCTGCTGTTGCCGCTGGCGCGGGACGGCAATACCGAGGCCTCGCTGCTGATCGCCGAGGGGGTGGCCGAGAGCCAGCCCGCCAATGCCTATGCCCATGCGCTGCGGGCCGCCGCGGCCAATGAACCCGGCGCGCTGGCGGTGTTGGACCGGATCGAGCGGGAGCTGCCTTTTGCGGAGGTGATCGCGGCGCAGAACGTGCTGATGGGCGGGCCGGACGAGGCCCTGTTCGGGGACCTGGCCGGAATGCGGGCGGCGGCGCGCGCCTTTCTGACTGGGACCGGGCGGGCGCGATCTTGGCGGGCGGCCTATTACTGGGCGGCGATGGCGGCGGCGGCCGGCGATGCCTCGGGCGCGGCGCTGCGCGACGAGATCAGCGAAACCCTGCGGCTGCGCGGCGATGCGGAGGCATGGGCGGCCGAAGCCGAAAGCCTTGAGAACGGCGTGTTGCGCGACTGGATGGCCAAGGACGTTCCGGCGCGGCTGCGCTGATCTCGCGCGGGCTGCGCGGCGACCACTGACAGAACCTTGCGAATGGCACGGATCGGGCGACCGGAAAACACCCCGCCGCCCTGCTCGTGTTTTCCTGGCCGGGCGCGTTCCCATAGCACCTGTCACATCCCGCGCCGACCTGGCCCGGATGTTCGCGCTAACTCAATTGCAACGCGCGGCCCGCTTGCCTATGGACAGGGCAGCGGGGCTGGCCCCGAAAACCATGCAGTAGATAATCAATTTGGGCGGAAAACCGATATGTCAAAACAGAAACAGACCGAACAGATCCGCGCCGCAAAGGGGTTCATCGCCGCCCTCGACCAGAGCGGCGGGTCGACCCCCAAGGCGCTGCGCCTTTATGGCGTGGACGAGGATGCCTATGGCTCGGAACAGGAGATGTTCGACCTGGTCCACCAGATGCGCAGCCGGATCATCAAGTCGACCGCCTTTACCGGCGACCGGGTCGCCGGCGCGATCCTGTTCGAGATGACCATGGACCGCGACATCGACGGCGTGCCCACCGCCACCTACCTGTGGGAGGAGCGCGGTGTCGTGCCTTTCCTCAAGGTCGACAAGGGGCTGGCCGATGAGGCCGACGGCGTGCAGATGATGAAGCCGATGCCCGATCTGGACGCGCTGCTGGACAAGGCTGCCGCCAAGGGGATCTTCGGCACCAAGATGCGCTCGGTCATCAACGCCGCCTCGCCCAGCGGCATCGCCGCCGTGGTCGCCCAGCAATTCGAGATCGGCAAGCAGATCCTGGCGCATGGGCTGATGCCGATCATCGAGCCCGAGGTGACCATCAGCATCGCCGACAAGGCCGAGGCCGAGGAGATCCTGCGGACCGAGATCGCCAAGCAGCTTGATGCCCTGCCCGAGGACAAGCAGGTGATGCTGAAGCTGACCCTGCCGGAGGTCGCCAACCACTACAAGCCGCTGGTGGATCACCCGCGCGTGCTCTGTGTCGTGGCGCTGTCGGGCGGCTATTCGCGCGACGAGGCCAACGCGCGGCTGGCGCAGAACACCGGAATGATCGCCAGCTTCTCGCGGGCGCTGACCGAAGGGCTCTCGGCGCAACAGAGCGACGAGGAGTTCGACAAGATGCTCGCGGCAAGCATCGACAGCATCTTCCAGGCCTCGCTGGCCGGCTGAACACCCCGCCCTGACATGCGAAAGGCCCGGCATCGCGCCGGGCCTTCTTGCGTTTCGGCGCCGCTCAGCCGTCGTGGGCGTCGATGCTCATGTATTTCGAGATGAAGGCCGGTTCGCCCATCCGCTCCAGCAGGTCGAGTTGCAGGTCGAGCCAGCCCCAGTGCCCCTCTTCGTCCAGCGCGACCTCTTCGAACAGGGCCTTGGTGCCGATATCGTCGGCTTCATAGGCGGCGCGCGCGCCACGGGTGTAGAAGGTGATCGCCTCCTTTTCGTCGGCCTTGTCGATCTCGAACATCTCCTTGAGGTTCTTGGCACGCACCGGGGCCTTCTCGGGCGTGACCGAAGGATCGCCGCCGAGGAACAGGATGCGGTCGATGAACCGGCCGGCGTGGCCCAGTTCTTCCTGCATTTCCTCGCGCATCTGGTCGGCCAGCTTGTCGAGCCCCCAATCGTCGAGCACATGGGCATGCAGCAGGTACTGCGAAGCCGCCGCCATCTCCATCGACAGGGCGGTTTGCAGGGTCTTCAGGCTTGCGTGTTCGTTCGTCATCGAGAACTCCTTTTGTCCGATGCCGGACGGGGTGCGGTCCGTGAATCGGACCGGCCCCGCCGGCCTTCGGTCATGTACCTGTATGTTCTGTCAGCCGTTTCAAGATCTCCTCGGTGTCGAGACCGGCAATGGCGCCGGGCAGGCTGCCGCGTTCGCCCGACAGCCGCGAGGTGACATAACCCGCCGCGACGGCGTCGGGGGCGGTGTCGAACAGGGTCGCGGCGGCAAGCAGGCTGGCCAGGCTCTCGACGAACCAGCGCGTCTGCGCCTCGGGCGGCAGGGTCGGCCAACGGGCGCGGTGTGCCGCCAGCGCGGTATCAAAGCGGGGGTCGCGTCCGCGCGCGCCGTCCAGCGTGGCATTCAGCACCTCGCCCGCCAGCGGCTCCCGCGCCAGCGTGCGCAGGATGTCGAGGCAAATCACGTTGCCCGACCCCTCCCATATGCCGTTGAGCGGCGCCTCGCGGTAGAGCATGGGCATCGGGGTCTCCTCAATGTACCCCATGCCGCCGAGCACCTCCATCGCCTCGCCGATCACCGAGATGCAGCGCTTGTTGCCGAGGTACTTGGCCAGCGCCACGCCGATCCGGGCCAGTGCGCGGCTCTCGGCGTCGTCGCGGTCAAAGGCGGCGGCGACAAAAAAGCCGAGGCTGACCGAGGCCTCCCAGTCGAGCGCCAGGTCGGCCAGCACGCTGCGCATCAGCGGTTGGTCGATCAGCCGGCGCTGGAACGCGGCACGGCCCGACACCCACCACGCCGCCTCGGCCAAGGCCGCGCGCATCAGCCCGGCGGGCGCCATCGCGGTATCCAGACGGGTATGATGCACCATCTCGATGATGGTGCGCACGCCGGCACCCTCCTCGCCCAGCGGGTGGGCCAGCGCGTCGACATACTCGATCTCGGAACTGGCGTTGGCGGTATTGCCCAGCTTGTCCTTGAGCCGTTGCACGCGGATGCCGTTGCGTTCTCCCTCCAGCCAGCGCGGCACCAGGAAACAGGTCAGCCCGCCCTCGGCCTGGGCCAGGGTAAGAAATCCGTCGGACATCGGCGCGGAGCAGAACCACTTGTGCCCGGTCAGGCGATAGTGATCGCCGTCGCGGACCGCCCGCGTCGTATTGGCGCGCACGTCCGAGCCGCCCTGTTTCTCGGTCATCGCCATGCCCATGGTTGCGCCGGGTTTCTCGGCCACCGGCCGGGCGGTGGGATCGTAGAGCCCCGAGGTCAGTTTCGGTTGCCAGAGCGCGGCCAGCGCCGGGTCGGCGTTTAACGCCGGGACGGCGGCATAGGTCATGGTCAGCGGGCAGCAGCAGCCCGGCTCGACCTGGTTGAGCATGTAGACATGGGCGGCATGGGTCACATGGCCGCCCGGTTCGCCGTTCCAGGCCGCACCGGCATAGCCGAGCGCCGAGGCGGTTTTCATCACATGGTGGTAACCGGCGTTGAAACGTACCTCGTCCAGCCGGCGACCGGACCGCTCGAAGGGCATCAGCCGGGGCTTGTCACGGCGGGCTTCCTCGGCGGCCAGCAGCATCTCGTCGCTGCCATAGATGGCGCCAGCGTGGGCCAGGTCATCGGCGCGACCACCGGCCCGGGTCACGGCGCTGCGCAGGGCCACGTCTTCGGCCCAGAGATCGCGGGCGCCGCGCGGCGCCGGCTGGTTCGAGACCTCATGCGTGCCGAGGTCGGCGCGGGGTGGCGTGACGGTCATTGCAAAACTCCTCCCATCTGCTTCGGCGCAAGACTGCGCCCGGTCCCGGTCGGTTTCAATCGAAACGCCGGGTCAGGCCTGCCGCCACGGGAGGGGCGGCAAAGGCAGAAAGGGGATTCACACCGCGAATCACCTGTGTCATAATCGGCAACAGACGCCCGCAAAGGGCGCACCCGAGGCAGAAAAGACAGCAGCACGTGACCCGTTCCAACCGACCCCATTTCGGCGCCTTCTTCTATTTCGCGGCCGCCTTCGCGGTCGGGGCCTATTTCACCTTTGCCGCCGTGCAGGGGGATTACGGGTTGTTCCGCCGGGTCGAGATCGCCGCCGAGGCCGATGCGCTGCGCGCCGATCTGGACAAGCTGAACGCCGAGATCGCCCGGATGGAGAATCTGACCCACCGGCTGTCGGACGATTACCTTGACCTCGACCTGCTGGACCAGCAGGCGCGCTCGGTCCTGGGCCTGTTGCGGGCCGACGAAATCGTCATCCGCTAGGCGCGGCAAAATCCCCCTCGTCAGCGCAGTCAAAATCCTGTAATAGATAGTTTAACGCTAAACTATCCTTTTCAGGAGGAGGGACGCCGCGATGGCAACGCGCAAAAGCGCCCGGAAACCAAACGTTTCCGCCGAGGAACTGACCACCTATTACCGCGAGATGCTGCTGATCCGCCGATTCGAGGAAAAGGCCGGCCAGCTTTACGGCATGGGCCTGATCGGCGGCTTCTGTCACCTGTACATCGGGCAGGAGGCCGTCGTCGTCGGGCTGGAGGCCGCCGCCGAAGAGGGCGACAAACGCGTCACCTCCTACCGCGACCACGGCCACATGCTGGCCTGCGGCATGGACCCCAAGGGCGTCATGGCCGAGCTGACCGGGCGCGAGGGCGGCTATTCCAAGGGCAAGGGCGGCTCGATGCACATGTTCTCCAAGGAAAAGAATTTCTATGGCGGACACGGCATCGTCGGCGCCCAGGTGCCGATCGGCGCCGGCCTCGCCTTTGCCGACAAGTACAAGGAGAACGGGCGCGTCACCTTTGCCTATTTCGGCGATGGTGCGGCGAACCAGGGCCAGGTTTACGAGACCTTCAACATGGCCGCGATCTGGCAGCTTCCGGTGGTCTTCGTGATCGAGAACAACCAGTACGCGATGGGCACGGCGCAGGCGCGCTCGACCTCGACCAAGGACATCTACCATCGCGGCGAGGCCTTCGGCATCCCCGGCGACATGGTAGACGGCATGAACGTGCTGGCGGTCAAGGAGGCGGGCGAAAAGGCCGTGGCGCACTGCCGCGCCGGCAAGGGGCCCTATATCCTGGAAATCAAGACCTATCGCTATCGCGGCCACTCGATGTCGGACCCGGCCAAGTACCGCACCCGCGAAGAGGTGCAGAAGATGCGCGAGGAACGCGACCCGATCGAACAGGTCCGCGCCATGCTGCTGACCGGCAAGCACGCGAGCGAGGAGGATCTCAAGGCCATCGACAAGGAGATCAAGGACATCGTGAGTCAGGCCGCCGACTTCTCCCGCGAGAGCCCGGAACCGCAGGTCGATGCGCTGTGGACCGATATCTATGCCGAGGCAATCCCGCAGGAGGTGAACTGAGATGGCAACCGAGATCCTGATGCCCGCTCTATCCCCGACCATGGAAGAAGGCACCCTGGCCAAGTGGCTGGTGAAAGAGGGCGATACCGTATCCTCCGGCGACATCCTGGCCGAGATCGAGACCGACAAGGCGACGATGGAATTCGAGGCCGTCGACGAGGGCATCGTCGGCAAGATCCTGATCGGTGAGGGCACCGAGGGGGTCAAGGTCAACACCCCGATCGCGGTTCTGGTCGAAGAGGGCGAAGAGGTCGGCGACGTTTCGACCCCTGCCCCGGCCCCTGCCGCTGCGGAACCGGCCGCCGTGCCGGAGGCGAAACCGACACCGGCGCAGGCCGCTGCCCCCGCCGCCCCCGAGGCCGATCTGAGCCCGGACTGGCCCGAGGGCACCGCGATGAAGACCCAGACCGTGCGCGAGGCCCTGCGCGATGCCATGGCCGAGGAAATGCGCCGCGACGGCGAGGTCTACCTGATGGGCGAAGAGGTGGCCGAGTACCAGGGCGCCTACAAGATCAGCCAGGGGTTGCTGGACGAGTTCGGCTCAAAACGGGTGATCGACACGCCGATCACCGAGCACGGGTTCACCGGCATCGCCGTCGGTGCCGCCTTTGGCGGGCTCAAGCCGATCGTCGAGTTCATGACCTTCAACTTCGCCATGCAGGCGATCGACCAGATCATCAACTCGGCGGCCAAGACGCTGTACATGTCGGGCGGCCAGATGGGCGCGCCGATGGTGTTCCGTGGCCCCAACGGCGCGGCGGCCCGTGTCGGCGCCCAGCACAGCCAGGATTACGCCGCATGGTACATGCAGATCCCCGGGCTGAAGGTGGCGATGCCCTATTCGGCCTCGGACGCCAAGGGGCTGCTGAAAACGGCGATCCGTGATCCCAACCCGGTGATCTTCCTCGAGAACGAGATCCTGTATGGCCGCAGCTTCGACGTGCCGGACATGGACGATTACACCGTTCCCTTCGGCAAGGCGCGGATCTGGCGCGAGGGGTCTGACGTGACCATCGTCAGTTTCGGCATCGGCATGACCTATGCGCTGGAGGCCGCCGACAAGCTGGCCGAAGAGGGCATCTCGGCCGAGGTGATCGACCTGCGCACGCTGCGCCCGATGGACACCGCCACGATCATCCGCTCGGTGATGAAAACCAACCGCTGCGTCACCGTCGAAGAGGGCTGGCCGCAAGGCTCGGTCGGCAGCTACATCTCGTCGGTGCTGATGCAGGAGGCGTTCGATTACCTCGACGCGCCGGTGATCAACTGCACCGGCAAGGACGTGCCGATGCCCTATGCGGCGAACCTCGAGAAACTGGCGCTGGTCACCACCGACGAGGTGATCGCTGCGGTGAAACACGTGACCTACCGGTAAGGAGCAGAACCATGCCCACCGAAATCCTGATGCCCGCCCTCTCCCCCACCATGGAGGAAGGCACGCTGGCCAAATGGCTGGTGAAAGAGGGCGACACCGTCGCATCCGGCGACATCCTCGCCGAGATCGAGACCGACAAGGCCACGATGGAGTTCGAGGCCGTCGACGAGGGCACCGTCGGCAAGATCCTGATCCCCGAGGGCAGCGAGGGGGTCAAGGTCAACACCCCGATCGCGGTGTTGCTGGAAGAGGGCGAGAGTGCCGACGACATTGACAGCGCCCCTGCCCCGGCCGCAGCCCCCGCGCCGGAGGCCAAGGCAGAGCCGGCAGCTGCGGCACCGGCACCGGCGGCAAAGGTCGCCCCGCCCGCGCCCACAGCGGGCGGCACCCGCATCTTCGCCTCGCCGCTGGCGCGTCGGATCGCCGCCGACAAGGGGCTGGACCTGGGCCAGATCACCGGCTCCGGCCCGCATGGGCGGATCGTCAAGGCTGACGTCGAGGAGGCCAGCACCGCGCCGAAACCCGCCGCTACGCCCGCGAGTGCCCCTGCCCCGCAAGCCGCCGCCCCGGCGATGGCTGCCGGCCCCTCGGCCGATGCGGTCGCCAAGATGTACGAGGGTCGCGAATACGAAGAGGTCAAGCTCGACGGCATGCGCAAGACCATCGCAGCGCGGCTGACCGAGGCGAAACAGTCGATCCCGCATTTCTACCTGCGTCGCGATATCAAGCTCGACGCGCTGCTGAAGTTCCGCGCCGACCTGAACAAACAGCTCGAAGGGCGTGGCGTGAAGCTGTCGGTCAACGATTTCATCATCAAGGCCTGCGCGCTGGCGCTGCAATCGGTGCCCGAGGCCAACGCGGTCTGGGCCGGTGACCGGATGCTGAAGCTGAAACCCTCGGACGTGGCGGTTGCCGTAGCGATCGAGGGCGGGCTGTTCACGCCGGTGCTGAAAGATGCCGAGATGAAATCGCTCTCGGCGCTGTCGGCGGAGATGAAGGATCTGGCCACCCGCGCCCGCGACCGCAAGTTGGCGCCGCATGAATACCAGGGCGGCAGTTTTGCGATCTCCAACCTCGGGATGTTCGGGATCGACAATTTCGACGCGGTGATCAACCCGCCGCATGGCGCGATCCTCGCGGTCGGTGCCGGGGTCAAGAAACCCGTGGTCGGTGCCGATGGCGAGTTGACGGTGGCCACCGTGATGAGCGTGACGCTCAGCGTCGATCACCGGGTCATCGACGGTGCGCTTGGGGCCGAGCTGCTCAAGGCCATCGTCGAGAACCTTGAAAACCCGATGGTGATGCTGGCCTAGAGCCGCCCGCGACACCCGCAGAATGCAGGCGCCGGTTTCCGTGACCGGCGCCTTTTTCTTGCGCCGGTCACGTCGCGCTGCCGGTGGAGAATCGCGCCAGCCTGCCTCTGCCCATGACGTGCATCAAGGTCCGCTGCATCGCAGCCCGCTATGCTCATGGAAATCAGGGAATTTTCGAAAGGAACACGGGATGAGCTGGACCGACAAACTGAACGAAGCGCAGGGCGGCATGGAGGGATTCAGCGCGGCGCAGACCGCGACGGCCGAGGGGTTCGGCGCCCTGCACGGCGCCTCGGTCGCCGAGGGGCAGATCAGCAACAAGCACAAGGAATTGATGGCGCTGGCACTCGGCATCGCCAAGCAATGCGTCGATTGCATCGCCTTTCACGTCAAGGCCTCGATCGAGGCCGGTGCCACCCGCGCCGAGATCGAGGAAACCGTGGGCGTCTGCATCCTGATGGGAGGCGGCCCCTCGTACATGTACGGGGTCAAGGCACTGGCGGCCTACGACGAGTTCACCGCCTGATCGCGAAAAGGGGCGCCGCCGGCGCCCCCGCTTCCTCCGACAAGTCTCCCCCTGCCCTCAGTCGCCGCTGATCCCGGCGGGCAGGTTCTGATCCATGCTGATCGAAGGCTGGTCGCACCCGGCCTCGCCCACGATCTTGGCCGGCACGCCCGCCACGGTCTTGCACGGCGGCACATCCTCCAGCACCACCGAGCCGGCGGCGATGCGGCTGCAATGGCCGACGCGGATATTGCCCAGCACCTTGGCCCCGGCCCCGATCAGCACGCCATCCTCGATCTTGGGGTGACGATCCTCTTCTTCCTTGCCGGTGCCGCCCAGGGTGACCGAGTGCAGCATCGAGACATTGTCGCCCACCACCGCGGTTTCGCCGATCACGATGGAATGGGCATGGTCGATCATGATCCCCTTGCCGATCCGCGCCGCCGGGTGGATGTCGATGCCGAAGATTTCCGACACCCGCATCTGGAAGAAATAGGCCAGGTCGTGCTGGCCCTGATTCCACAGCCAGTGGCCGATGCGATAGGCCTGCATCGCCTGGTATCCCTTGAAATAGAGCACCGGCTGCACCAGCCGGTGACAGGCGGGATCGCGGTCATAGACCGCCATCAGGTCGGCGCGGGCGGCCCCGATCAGCTCGGGCATCTCGGAATAGGCCTGATCGACGATCTCGCGCAGCACCACCATCGACATCTCGTTGGAACTCAGCTTGGCGGCGATGCGATAGGACAGCGCCTTGTTCAAGCTCGGGTGATGCAGGACGCAGGCATGTACCAGCCCGCCCATCAGCGGGGCGTTCTGGACGATGTCCTGAGCCTCGGACCGGATCCGGTCCCAGACCGGGTCGATCGGGGCGATTTTCGTGCGCGGTTCAAGCATGGCGAACGGTCCTTTCCTGTCCCTAGCATGCCATCTAGGCGAAAAAACACCAAACGCAAACCCGGGATGACGGCGATGTGAGAGAGGGATGCAGGCGCCGCCACCCGCCGCACCCATCGGGGCCGCAGGAGGCAAGGTGCGGAACGGCCCGGGGAGAACGGCGGTTGCCGATCCCCTCCGGGCGTCTTTTGTCGGACTTACCCGATCCGGTAGTTCGGGCTTTCGCGGGTGATCTGGACGTCGTGCACGTGACTTTCCTTGAGCCCGGCGCCCGAGATCCGCACGAAGTTGCAGTTGTGGCGCATCTCCTCGACGGTGGCGCAGCCGGTATAGCCCATCGCCGCGCGCAACCCCCCGACGAGCTGGTGGATCACCGCATTGGCGGTTCCCTTGTAGGGCACCTGCCCCTCGATCCCCTCGGGCACCAGCTTGTCGCTGGCGGCGTCCTTCTGGAAATAGCGGTCGGCGCTGCCGCGCGCCATCGCGCCGAGCGAGCCCATGCCGCGATAGGATTTGAACGACCGGCCCTGGTAGAGGATCACCTCGCCCGGGCTTTCGTCGGTGCCGGCGATCATGCTGCCGACCATGGCGCAGGATGCACCGGCGGCGATCGCCTTGGCGAAATCGCCCGAGAACTTGATGCCGCCATCGGCAATCACCGGCACGTCACCGGCGGCCTTGGCACAATCCATGATCGCGGTCAGCTGCGGCACGCCGACCCCGGCGACCATCCGCGTGGTACAGATGCTGCCCGGCCCGATGCCGACCTTGACCGCATCGGCGCCCGCGTCGATCAGCGCGCGGGTGGCCTCGGCGGTGGCGACATTGCCGGCGATCACCTGCACCTCGTTCGACAGCGTCTTGGCCCGCGTCACCGCCTCGAGCACCCCGGCAGAGTGGCCGTGCGCGGTATCGACCACGATGATATCGACCCCGGCATCGACCAGCGCGCCAGAGCGTTCATAGCCCGCCTCGCCCACCGAGGTCGCCGCCGCCACCCGGAGCCGCCCCAGGTCGTCCTTGCAGGCGGTGGGGTTCAGCACCGCCTTCTCGGTGTCCTTCAGCGTCAGAAGCCCGGTAAGCTTGCCATCCTTGTCGGTGACCAGCAGTTTCTCGATCCGCCGCTCCTTCATCAGGTTGATCGCCTCGTCGCGGTCGGCCGGCTCTCGCAGGATCGCCAAGTTGTCCGAGGTCATCATCACGTGCACCGGGGTGTCGTCGCTGACCGCAAAGCGCATGTCACGGTTGGTGACGATCCCGACCACGCGGCCCTGCTCATCGACCACCGGAAAGCCGGTAAAGCCATAGCGCTCGCACAGCGCCTTGGCATCGGCCAGCGTCTGGTTCGGGGTCAGGGTGATGGGGCTGTAGACGATGCCGCTCTCGAACCGCTTGACGCGCCGCACCTCCTGCGCCTGCGCCAGGGTATCGAGGTTCTTGTGGATCACCCCGATGCCGCCGGCCTGGGCCATGGCGATGGCCATGCGCGACTCGGTCACCGTGTCCATCGCGCTGGACAACAGCGGGATGTTCATCCGGATCGTCCGGGTCACCCGCGTCGTCGTGTCCGCAGTGGACGGCAATACCGAGGAAGCCCCGGGTACAAGCAAAACATCATCGAAGGTCAGAGCCTCACGAATCTCCATAGGACATCTCCTGGGGTGGCATCGTTTGGCGCTTCCCTATTTCATGATTGCGGGATGGAGAAAAGGCCAATTCGCCCATTGCCGCCGCGACCGATTGGCCGCAGCCTGACCTTGCGGCACAATCAGGGGCACAGGGCACGATGACCACGCATGATTATGAAAAAGGACGTCTCGACCTGCCCTTCGTCGGCATCGCGACCTTTGGCAAGCGGCCCTATGTGCAGGACTGGTCGGCAATCGACGCCGACGCGGCGATCTTGGGCGCACCGTTCGATTTCGGCACCCAGTGGCGCGCCGGGGCGCGGTTCGGCCCGCGCGGGGTGCGCGAGGCCAGCACGCTGTTCAGCTTTGGCCATGCCGGCGCCTATGACCACGAGGACGACACCACCTATCTCGGCCATGACGTCCGAATCGTCGATATCGGCGATGCCGACATCGTGCATACCGACACCGCCAAGAGCCACGCCAACATCGAGACCGGTGTACGCGCGATCCTCGACGCGGGCGCCCTGCCGGTGGCCATCGGCGGCGACCATTCGATCACCATCCCCTGCATCAACGCGTATCAAGGCCGCGGAGAGATCCACGTGTTGCAGATCGACGCCCACCTCGATTTCGTCGATGAGCGCCACGGGGTGCGTCACGGTCACGGCAGCCCGATGCGCCGCGCCGCCGATCATGATTACGTGACCGGGCTGACCCAACTGGGCATTCGCAATGTCTCCTCGACCACGAAAGAGGGCTACGACGACGCCCGCGCCATGAGCTCGGACATCCTGTCGGTGCGACAGGTGCGCGCGCTGGGTCCCGAGGCCACCGCCGCCCGCATCCCCGCCGGCGCGCGGGTCTATATCACCATCGACATCGACGGTTTCTGCCCCTCGATCGCGCCGGGCACCGGCACCCCCAGCCATGGCGGGTTCCTGTATTACGAGGTGATGGAGATCCTGCAACGGGTGGCACAGCGGCACGAGGTCGTCGGCATCGACCTGGTCGAGGTCGCCCCGCCCTATGACCCCGCCGAGGTGACCTCGGTCCTGGCCGCGCAGGTGCTGCTGAACCTTCTCGGCTACGTCTTCGAGGGCGGCAACGGGCCGGCGTGACGCGGCCAGACCGGGATTTGCCGCATCCGCCCTTTCGCCCGCGCCGCAAAAGGGTAAGTTGCCCCTGCGCGAACACACAACAATTTCAGGCCGGCCATGAGCACCGATCCCCTCGTCGTCTTCACCCCCTCTGGCAAACGCGGGCATTTCCCCAAGGGCACCCCGGTCCTGACCGCCGCGCGACAGCTCGGCGTCGACCTGGATTCGGTCTGCGGCGGGCGCGGGATCTGTTCGAAATGCCAGGTCACCCCGTCCTACGGCGAATTTCCCAAACATGGTGTCACCGTGCGCGAGGGCGCGCTGTCGGAGTGGAACGCGGTCGAGCAACGCTATGACGACAAGCGCGGGCTGAAACCGGGGCGCCGGCTGGGCTGCCAGGCGACGATCCAGGCCGACGTGGTGATCGACGTGCCGCCCGAAAGCCAGGTCCACCGCCAGGTGGTGCGCAAGGCCGCCGCCGTCCGCGCCATCACCATGGACCCGGCCACGCGGCTGTATTTCGTCGAGGTGGACGAGCCCGACATGCATTCGCCCACCGGCGACCTGGAGCGGCTGGAACGCGCCCTGCGCGAACAATGGAAGATCGAGAGCGTCACCGCCGACCTGACCCTGCTGTCGAAACTCCAGCCCACCCTGCGCAAGGGAAAATGGCAGGTCACCGTGGCGCTGTTCCGCGATCACGCCGGCGGCGCCGCCCGCATCACCGAGATCTGGCCCGGCCTGCACGAGGGCGGACTTTACGGGCTGGCCATCGACCTTGGCTCGACCACCATCGCCGCGCATCTGACCGACCTGGACACCGGCGCGGTCGTCGCCTCCTCGGGCATCATGAACCCGCAGATCCGCTTCGGCGAGGACCTGATGAGCCGGGTCTCCTACGCGATGATGAACCCCGGCGGTGACAAGGAGATGACCGCGGCGGTGCGCGAGGCCATCAACGATCTCTCCAAGGCCATCGCCGAAGAGGCCGGCATCGACCCGAACCTGATCCTGGAAACGGTATTCGTCTGCAACCCGGTGATGCATCACCTGCTGCTGGGCCTCGACCCGGTGGAGCTGGGACAGGCGCCCTTTGCGCTGGCCTCCTCCAATTCCATGCGGCTGGGCGCGCTGGAGATGGGACTCCACGCGATGAACCCGCGTGCGCGCATCTATGTTCTGCCCTGCATCGCCGGCCATGTGGGCGCCGACGCCGCCGCCGTGGCGCTGTCGGAACAGCCGGGCAAGTCCGAGGACCTGGTGCTGATCGTGGACGTTGGCACCAATGCCGAACTGCTTCTGGGCAATACCGAACGCGTGTTGGCCTGTTCCTCGCCCACCGGCCCGGCCTTCGAGGGGGCACAGATCAGCGCCGGCCAACGCGCCGCGCCCGGCGCCATCGAACGGGTCGAGATCGACCCGGAGACCAAGGAGCCGCGTTTCAAGGTGATCGGCTGCGACCTTTGGTCGACCGATCCCGGCTTTGACGCCGCCACCGCGACCACCGGCATCACCGGCATCTGCGGCTCGGGCATCATCGAGGCGGTGGCGGAAATGCGCATCGCGGGGCTGGTCGACGGCTCCGGCCTGATCGGATCGGCCGAGCAGACCGGCACCCCCCGCTGCCTGCCCGAGGGACGCACGCATTCCTACCTGATCCACGATGCCAGCGACCAGGGCGGGCCGCGCATCGCCGTGACCCAGGGCGACATCCGCGCGATCCAGCTGGCCAAGTCGGCGCTTTATGCCGGCGCGCGCCTGCTGATGGACGAGATGGGCGTCGACAAGGTGGACCGCGTAGTGCTTGCCGGGGCGTTTGGCGCGCATATCTCGACAAAGCACGCCATGGTGCTGGGCATGATTCCCGACGCGCCGCTGGACAAGGTTACCAGCGCCGGCAACGCCGCCGGCACCGGAGCGCGCATCGCGCTGTGCAACATCGCCGCGCGCGCCGAGATCGAGAGGACCGTGCACGAGATCACCAAGGTGGAAACCGCGATCGAGCCGAAGTTCCAGGAGCATTTCGTCGCCGCCAACGCCATCCCGCATAAGACCGACCCGTTCACGGAACTGGCCAAGGTGGTGCATCTGCCCAACCCCAGCTTCAACGCCGGCGGCGCGGGTGACACCGGTGGCCGGCGCCGGCGGCGGCGCGGATAACTTCCGGTCATCGACATGGGCAACGCATAACCCCTGTGTTTCGCCCCTCGGAAGGTGCTGAAGAAACGCCGGAGCAGCACCGGGAAACAGGGCCTGGAATCGACCTCTTCGCCCCTTGACGCGCCCGCGTGCGGGGCTTATTTCAGGGCTCCAGAGCGCGGGTATGGTGAAAAGGTATCACGCGAGCTTCCCAAGCTTAAGTTACGAGTTCGATTCTCGTTACCCGCTCCAGACCACCTTCTTGCCCCCCTGAAATCACGGCCGAACAGAACGGCTCGGCCCCTCCATCCCGCCCTTGTTCGCGCCGGGCGGCGGGTTTGATCAGGCGTTCCCGGCCCTCGAACTTCGCATGGGTTCGCGTGATGCGGACCGGCTTTGGCCCGACCATGTCGGGTTTCCACGGGGTCGCGATCTCATGAACAAAACCGCCTGCCCTGGGACATGACCAGCACCCCGGACCTTCCGCGAAAGGCCCAAGGGAACCGGGGCTGAACGGCTCATTCGCCCGGCGGCGGGCCTTCGGGACGGCCGGCAGGCGGGGCACCGGCCCCATCCGGCGGCGGGCCACGGCGCACCATGGCCGAGGCGTCACAGGTTCCGCCCGCCCCTTCGAAGGTGCAGCCCACCTCGGCCACGTGGCATCCGAGGATGGCATTGCTGCCCGGCGCGCCCGCGTAATAGCGATAGCCCGCGCCCTCGATCTTCAGGCCGTTGCAGGCATCGAGCTGCTCCACCAGGTCGTCGCGATGCGCCATGATCGGGAAACCGTCCATGGCAATGCCGATCTGCCGGTCCGTTTTCACCAGGTCGGTGGTGGTGGCGGGCGCGTCCTCGAGACAGTTGGTCACCGCGTGGTAGTGATAGCCCACATGGGTGTTCACGTGGCCGCCGCAATCGTCGAACGGCGCGATGGTATAGGCGCCCAGGATCGCATCGACCGGCGCGGGACCGTCCAGGCGCACCCCGTTGTAGGCAAGGCCGGATCCGGCGCGGTTGGTCGGCGCCGGGGCCTCCATCAACACAGGTTCGCGCGGGATGACATAGGTGACCGAGGCATCCTTTGGCATGTATTCCGGCAGGCACTGGACACAGTGGTTCTGATAGGCCGGGTCCACGTCGGGACGCGCGGCGGCTTCGCAGGCCTCCAGCGTGCCGGTATAGCGGACCGCGCCGGTTTCGGGATCGAAAAGCTGCCAGTTGGTGTCGCCGTAGATCTCGGAAAGCTGGGTGATGAAGGCGCCATCGACGTCTTTCACCTTGCCATCCAGGAACCAGATGCCGCCCTTGTCCGCCCCATCGGTAATCGAGGTCGGACACCACGGCCCGGGGGTATAGGCCTTGGGCTCGGGCTTGACCGTGATCGAGAAGCAGGAGGTTTGCGTGCCGCCCGACAGGGTGCAATCCACGATCTCCGGCCCGGAGACGACATTCGCTTCGGCGAAGAACGCCGCGATGCGATGAAGGTCATCGTCATGGGCCAGCGCGGGCAGCGCCGCCACGGCGGCGACCATGGTCGCGGCAATGCGATCGGCGAGAGGCATGGGCAAGAGTTCCTTCGAATCTGTCGAATCTGTTGTCAAAACGTACTTAGCATACTAAGTAATGTGATATGAATGCGCGCCCACATCTTTTCCATCTTCTGTTGCACTCTGCCGACCTGTTGGAGGCGGAACTGACCCGACGGTTGAAACCACTCGGGATCGGACCGCGCCAGGCGCAGGTGATCGACGGGTTGGGACGCATGGGCGAGGTTTCCCAGGCGCGGCTGGCGCGGGCGTTCAACGTGACCCAGGCGAGCATGAGCACCATGACCACCCGCCTGATCGCCGGCGGCCATATCGCGCGGCGCCCCGATCCGGAGGACACGCGCGGCAACCTTTTGTCCCTGACGGACAAGGGACGCGGTCTCCTGTCACAGATCGACGCGGTCTGGCGGGACATCGACAGGTTTGCGGCCGATGCCCTTGGCGCCGATCGGTTCGAGGCGCTGGCGCATGAGGCCGGGGCGCTGCGCGATGCCCTTGGCGGCAAACGTCCCGGAGATTGAGGTTTGCGGCACCCCGCGCAGCGCCGTTCTTCATGACAGGCGCGACGGCGCACCAGCCTGAAATCGAAGTCCACCGTTGACCACGCGCCATTGACCCTGCCCGACAGGTCGCCCCCCTTGGGCAGACAGATACCGATCATCATTGGTGGCGCGTCCGACACCCGCAGGAACGGTTGCGCTTGGGCGGGGTGACTCCGCCGCCGGTCCTGCGAAGTCAGGCGCAAGCTGGGGCCAAGACGTCGGGACACTGCCCCGCAAGCCCCAATGCAGAAGGGTCATGACGGACGAATAACGGTAGCGCCGATTGCATCGCGCATGGGAAACCATGCGGGTCAATCGCGCAGGTCAGACGCACCGCGCCCATGATCCACGTTCGTTTCACGGTCCTCATGCGCCCGCCAGTTGTGCCCTTTCCCGCAGACGGAGACCGGCCACACGCAGGGCGAAAGTGGGCGCTCATTTTTTGACCGACTGGAAAAAAAGTTGATCGCGAATCGATCACGCGCCCCGTGATTCGTTTGACCTCTGCCGTGCCATTGGATGATGTCGGGTCAACCGGCGCACAACAAAAGCCGGCCTCCGATCACTCCAGCCGCATCCCCGGATGCGGAGCCAAGCCGCGCGGCCCCGCGTCGCGCGACCAATGACTTATCGCAGGGAAAGCCACATGACCATCATACGCTCCGTTCTCAAACTGGCTGCGGCGGGTTTCGTCGCCACGGCCCCGTTTTCAGACACGGCCCTCGCCGAATTCGCGGCCGTGGGTAATCCGAAACCGGCCGTGATCCTCTTTGGCGCCAGCAATGACGGGGGATGGTCGCAGGCCATCGACGAAGCCCGCCAACGGCTCGAGGACGGCTTGGACATCCGCATCCCGCAGGCCGAGGAGATCCCGGAATCGGCCACCGCCATCCGGCCTGCGGCCGAGTTGTTCATCGAGCGCGGCGCCAACATCATCCTCGGCTCCGCCTTCGGATACTCGGACACGTTCAAGGAACTGGCCGAGCAATACCCCGACATCGTGTTCATCAACCCGGCCGGCACGACCAATGCCGCGAACCTGAAAAGCGTCTATGGCCGCACCTACGAGACCCAGTACCTGTGCGGCATGGTCGCCGGCGGCCTGACCAAGTCGAACAAGATCGGCTTTGTCGCGGCCAACCCCTTTGGCCTGGTGAACTGGACGGTCAACGCCTACCTGATGGGGGCGCGGCAGGTGAACCCGGACGCGCAACTCAGCGTGGTCTTTACCGGCGCATGGGGCGATCCGGTCAAGGAACGCGCCGCGACAGAGGCCCTGATCGAACAGGGTATCGACGTCGTGGGCCAGCATGTCGATACGCCGGCCCCGCAGATCGTCGCGGCCGAGCACGGCATCTATGGCACCGGGCATCACCGCGACCTGTCGGAGTTCAGCGCGGCAACGCAATGTTCCTCGATCTGGACCTGGGACCGGTTCCTGACCCCCGAGTTCGAAAAGATCTCTGCCGGCGCCTTTGAACCCGCCCCCTATGGCGCCTTCCTGTCGATCTCCGACGGTGCGATCGACGTCGCCTGCTGTGGCGATGCGGTCTCGGAAGAGCTGAAATCCAAGGTCATGGCCGAGCGCGATGCCATCATCGGCGGCAAGCACATCTTTGCCGGTCCGCTCAAGGACCGCGACGGCACCGAGCGCGTCGCCGCCGGCGAGGTTCTGGGCGATGGCGACCTGTGGGGCATGGACTGGTTCGTCGACGGCGTCTCGGGCCAATAAGCCGAACCGCCCCCATCACGGTGAAAACACGGCCCGCGCATATGGCGCGGGTCGGCAACACAAGGGAAATGGCGCGAAAAATGACCAACGCCTTACGCCTGAACTCGGTCTCGAAAAGCTTTGGAGGGTTCAAGGCCCTCGACGCGGTCGACTTCTCGGTCGCGGCTGGTGAGGTCCATGCGCTTCTGGGCGAGAACGGCGCGGGCAAATCCACCCTGATGAACATCGCCTGCGGTCTCTATGCGCCCGACGACGGCCAGATCGAGATGGGCGGCCAACCCGTCACGATCGCAGGGGCCCGTGACGCGGCCGCCAAGGGGATCGGCATGGTGCACCAGCATTTCAAGCTGGTCCCGGCCTTTACCGTTCTGGAGAATATCCTGCTGTTCAATCCCGGCCGTCCTGCCGAGCAGGTGGCGCAGCAGGCGTTGACCCTGGCTCAGAAGATCGGGTTCGACATCGACCTTGGCACCCCGGCCGGCGCACTGGGGATCTCGGAACAGCAACGGCTGGAGATCCTCAAGGTGCTGGTCGCCGGTGCCCGGATCGTCATTCTGGATGAACCCACCGCCGTGCTGAGCGAAGAGGATGGCCAGGCCCTCATGCAGCTCGTGCGGGGGCTTGCAGACACCGGCAGCGCGGTGATCCTCGTCACCCACAAGCTGCACGAAGCGCTGTATCATTCCGACCGGATCACCGTCATGCGACAGGGCCGCAAGATCGCCGAGGCCCGCCCCGGCGACATGGACCCGGCCCGGCTGACCGAATTGATCGTCGGCGAGCATATCGTCGAAGAGCCCGAGCCGTCGCCCCATGTCGGCGGCACGCGGATCCGGCTGGACAAGGTCAGGATGCGCGGGGACCGGGGCCGCAAGGGGCTGGTCGACGTCAGCTTCGAGGTCAAGGACGGAGAGATCTACGGCATCGCCGGGGTGTCCGGCAACGGCCAGACCGAGCTGGCCGAGATCCTGATGGGATTGGGCCGCCCCGATGCGGGCACGATCGAGATCGCGGGTCATGGCGATGTGACCCACGCGGGCCCCGCGCACCGGCGCCGGAACGGCCTGGCCTGCATTCCGGTCGATCGCTATCGCCACGGGCTGGCGGGCGGCATCACGGTCGCCGACAATTACGCCATCAACGGCGCCCTCGCGGGGCGCTATGGCAACTGGCTTTGGTTCAACCGGCGCAGGGCGCGAAGCGAGGCCCGCGACGCGATCAGGACCTTTGACGTTCAAGGCGTGCGCAACCTTGGCCAGAAGGCCGCGCTGTTGTCCGGCGGCAATGCGCAGAAACTGGTGATCGCGCGCGAGTTCGAGGGCCAGCCAGACGTGGTCCTCGCGCACAGCCCCTCGCGCGGGCTGGATGTCCGCGCCGGCGCGGCGGTGCATGACCGGCTGCGCGCCGCCCGCGACAGGGGCGCGGCGGTAATCCTGATCAGCGAGGACCTGGACGAGGTCATGCTGCTGTCGGACCGGATCGGCGTTCTGGCCGGCGGTCGGCTCAGCGCCGAGTTCAAGGCCCCCGCCAACAGGCCCGAGATCGGCGCCGCCATGGTGTCGCATGAGTAATCCCGACATGACCCAAACCATCCTGCCCCCCGGGGCCGCCAATCCGGCACCGCGCAATCGGCTGCGTCTGGTCCCGATTCTGGAGCCGCGCCAAAGCGTTCCGGACCGCCTGCGGCTGACGATTTACGTGGCGAGCCTTCTGCTGGCGACGCTGATCTCGGTCGCGCTGCTTGCCGGGGCGGGCGTCCCACCCGGCGACCTGGCCAAGGAAATCGCCACCACCGTGTTTTCCAGCCCGCGCGCCCTGGGATCGGTGCTGGCGCTGACCGCCCCGCTGGTCGTGGCGGGGCTGGCGACCGCGATCGCCTTTCGCGCCAACTTCTGGAACATCGGCCTCGAGGGCCAGATGATCCTGGGCGCGGTCCTGTCCTCTTACGTGGCGATCCACGACATCGGCCCCGAGTTTGCCCGGTTGCCCCTGATGGCGGCGGCGGCGGCGCTGGGGGGCATGATCTGGATCGCTTGCCCTGGCTGGCTGAAACTCAAGCTGGGCGTGAACGAGGTGATCACCACGCTCTTGCTGAACTATGTCGCCTTCAATCTGCTGCTGCATCTCCTCTATGGGCCGTGGAAGGACCCGGTCAGTTCCTTTCCCTATACCGAGCAATACGAAGCCTTCGAAAAACTTCCGCTTCTTGGCTGGATGACCCTGACCTGGGCGCTGCCGCTGGCCGGGATTCTCGCGCTTGCGTTGTGGTGGGTCTATTCGTTTTCGCGGCTGGGCTTCCTGATCGACCTGATGCGGTCGAATGCCACCATGGCGCGGGCGGTCGGGGTGCCGGTGCTGGGCCTTTCGGTGGCCTCGATCCTCGCCTCCGGCGCGGTGGGCGGCCTGACCGGGTTCGCGATCTCTTCCGGGATTGAGGGGCGGATGACCCAGGATTTCTTCGTCGGCTACCTGTTCTCGGGTGTGCTAATCGCCTTTCTGGGGCGCAACCATCCGCTGGGGGTCATTGTCGTCGCCTTCTTCATGGCGGTGCTGATGCAGCTGGGCCAGAGCCTCCAGGTCTTTTTCGGAGTGCCCTCGGCGCTGGTTCAACTGGTGCAGGCGGTCTTCATCATCTGCGTCGCGGCCTCGGAATTCTTTCTCACCTATCGCATGAACTGGCGGAGCGCGGCATGAGCGACTTTCTGGTCAACTGGCTGATCAACATCCCCAGCTTTGCCGCGCCCTTCGCGATCGCGGCGCTGGGGCTGATCATCACCGAACGCGCCGGCGTTCTGAACCTGGCCGCCGAGGGGCTGATGCTGGCCGGCGCGCTGGCCGGTGTCGGGCTGATGATCAACGGCGCCCCCCCAATGGTGGCGCTGGGCGGCGCGGCGATGGCGGGCATGGCGATGGGGCTGGTCTTTGCGATCATGACCGCCGGACTCCGGATCAACCACGTGATCTCGGGCCTTGCGCTGGTGTTTTTCGCCGAGGCGCTGACCAGTTACATCGCCTCGGCCGAACGCTGGACCAACAAGGCGATCCAGGGGCTCGAGCCGGTGTTCCTGGGGCAGGACGTGATCGTTTACGCCACCCCCGTGCTGTGCCTGCTGACGGTCTGGATGCTGAACCGGACCCGCTTTGGCCTGACCCTGCGCGCGGTGGGCGAGAACCCCGGCGCGGCGGATGCCGCCGGGATCGACGTCACCGCCACCCGCTTCGCCGCGATCCTGATCGGCGCGGCACTGATCGGGCTGGCAGGGGGGTACCTGACGGTGGCGGTGTCGCGGATCTGGGTCGACAGCGTGATCGGCGGCCGTGGCTGGATCGCCATCGCGCTTGTGATCTTTGCCCGCTGGCATCCCTGGCGCGCCCTGTTCGGCGCGGTCCTGTTCGGCTGCATCGAGGCGCTGATCCCCCGGATCGCCGCCGCCGGCGTGGATGTGCCCCGCTACTTCCTGCAGATGACTCCCTATCTTGCGACGCTGGCCGTCATGATCTGGGCCGCCGCCCGGGGCAAGGACCGCTGGTCGCAACCTGCCGCCCTTGGACATCACCACATTCGCGAGGAGCGGGGCTGATCCCCCGCCCTCCATTCAACCATCACGGAGAAGGACAAAGCACATGATCATTTACGAACCCCCGCACGCGGCGACGGAAATCCCGCTGATCGACCTGACCGACAGCTTTTCGGACGACTTTGAAAAGCGCAAGGCGGTGGCCTGGGAGATCCACAAGGCCTGCGTCGATACCGGGTTCTTCTATATCAAGAACCACGGCATCCCGCAGGAGGTGATGGACGCGCAACTGGAACTGGCCGCCGCGTTCTTCGACCTGCCGCTGGAAGAGAAGATGAAGCTGGATTCCGTCAAGCAGCACTCGACCCGCGGATATGAGCCGATGGCGGCGCAGACGCTGGACGAGGGCTCGCCGCCCGACCTGAAGGAAGGCTTCATGTCCTCGGTCGAGGCCGGCCCCGATCACCGCTATACCAAGCTCGAGGTGCCCGGCACCGGCGCGAACCAATGGCCCGAGAGCTTTCCCGAGTTCCGCGAGAAATACGAGGCCTATGTCGAACAGGTGCTGACGCTTGGCCGTCACTTGGCCCGCCTCGTGGCGCTGTCGCTGGAACTGCCCGAGGATTATTTCGACAAGGCGCTGGAGGAACCGCTGCACTACTGCCGCATCCTCAAGTACCCGCCGATGCCCAAGGACGCGGCCGCGAACCAGCTTGGCGCCGGCGCCCATACCGACTGGGGTCTGCTGACGCTGCTGCTGCAGGACGAGATCGGCGGGCTGGAAGTGCGCAACGCCGACGGCGAGTGGATCGCGGCGCCGCCGATCCCGGGCGCCTATATCATCAACCTCGGAGAGATGCTGCCGGTCATCACCAACGACCGCTACAAGGCGACCTACCACCGGGTGCTGAACAACAAGACCGACAAGACCCGCTATTCCTGCCCGACGTTCTGCGACCCGGAGTATTTCTACAAGGTGGAATGCGCCCCCACGATCCTGGAACACGACGGCTTTGCCAAGTACCCGGCGATGACGGCGGGCGAGCATCTGCGCGCCCAGTTCGAAAAGACCTTTGGCATCGCCGCCAAGTAACCCCGAGCAAGGACAAACCCATGAACCTCCTGATGCAGGTCAGCCTGTTTTCCGAGAACTTCATCACGCTGTCGGAATTCTACCGCGACTGTTTCGACCTGACCGAAAACGAAAGCCTCCGTTCGGATGTCTTCCGGGGCTACATGTCCGGGGAGTGCATGGTGGGCTTCAGCGCCCCGGCGGCCTACGGGATGCTGGGGCTGGAGCCGCGCAAACCCGGCGAGGGCGACCAGACCGCCTTTACCTTCAAATGCGAGAGCAAGGCGGCGCTCGACGCGATCGTCGAAAAGGCCAAGGGGCTGGGCGCCACGATGGTTCAGGAACAGTTCATGACCTATTACAACTGGTACATGGCCGTCCTGCGCGATCCGGACGGGAACGCCATCCGGCTGGCCTGTACCGACGTGTGACGCGGTTTCGGGGCGGGCCGGCGGCCTGCCCCATTCCCCAAAAAGGAACCACCAGATGAAAGCGCTCGTCTACGGGGCCGAACAGGACATCCCCGATGATGTCTTTCGCGACTGGGTGTCGTTGCCCGATACGGCGGTGATTTCCATCGACATGCACGAGGGGCATCTGTCGACCGATCCGATGTGCCCCTGCCCCGCCCCACGCGGGCGCGAGATCATCGAACCGGTCAACCGGTTCCACCGCGCCGCCCGCGCGCTGGGCGTTCCCGTCATCCATGTCCGGTCCGTCCTGCGCAAGACCGGCGAGGATGACCTCAAGGGCGCCCATCCGGCGGCCTGGCGCACGCTTTTTCCGCTGACGGTGGGCGAAATTCCCGGCATCGACCAACACGCCATTCAAGGCACCAAATGGAACGATTTCTCGACCGAGGTGCACGACGGCGATCTGATCGTCGAGACCAAGCGGCGGCTGTCGCCCTTCTATCCCACCGATCTGGATTTCCTGCTCCGCTCAATGGAGATCAAGCGGGTGGTCCTGAACGGCGGCATGAGTGATTGCTGCGTTCTGAACGCCAGTTTCGACGCCTCGAACCTGGGCTATCGCGTCTGCGTCGCAGCCGATCTGGTGCGCGGCACCAACCCGGAGATGGAAGACGCGGCCCTGAAAATGATCTCGCTGCACACTGGTGTCGTGATGATGTCGGACGAGGTCGTGTCGGTCTGGAAATCCGGCCGCGCCTGAGCCCCACACCGCCCCGCAGAAAAGAAAAAGGCGCCAGTGGCGCCTTTCCCGATCACTCTTGTCCTGTCCCCCGGACGGTTTCCGAGACGGCACGCCCCGGGGCTCCGCCCGTTCGGCCCTGAAACCGTCCACCGGACGGTTTCCGAGACGGGCCTCACCCCTTCAACAGGTCGCCGTAGAGCTCGCGCAGGGTCCGCTTGAGCACCTTGCCAGTGGCATTGAGCGGCAGCGCGTCGGTGAACACCACCCGGTCGGGGATCTGCCAGCTGGCGATCTTGTCCTCGTAATAGGCACGCAGCTCCTCCTCGGTCGGAGCCTCGTCCTCGGCGGCCACGGCGACCAGCACCGGGCGCTCGTCCCATTTCGGGTGCGGCACACCGATCACCGCCGCATTGGCCAGCTTGGGATGGCCCATCGCGATGTTTTCCAGCTCGACCGAGCTGATCCATTCGCCGCCCGACTTGATGATGTCCTTGGACCGGTCGCGGATGGTCATGTAGCCATCCTCGTCCAGGGTGGCGACATCGCCAGTGGCGAACCAGCCGTCATCGAGAAGATCCTGGTCCTCCATCCGGAAATAGCTGTCCAGAACCCAATGCCCGCGCACCAAGAGGTCGCCCTGCGCCTCGCCGTCGTTGGGCAGGGTGTTGCCGTGGTCGTCGACGATCTTCAGCTCGATGCCGAAGGGCGGACGGCCCTGGTTCTCGCGCAGCTTGTGCTGGGCCTCCTCGGTCAGCGCCTTGTGCTTGGCCAGCGGCTGGTTCGAGGTGCCCAGCGGGCTCAGCTCGCTCATTCCCCAGGCATGCACCGTCTCGACGCCGTAGGTGTCGCGGAACTCGGCGATCATCGAGGGCGGACAGGCCGAGCCGCCGATCACCGTGCGTTGCAGGCTGCCCAGTTTCGAGCCCGCCTGCCGCGCATAGGTCAACAGGCCCAGCCAGATCGTCGGCACCCCCATCGCCAGCGTCACGCCGTGGCTGTCGATCAGCTTGACCAGCGCCTCGCCATGCAGGTCCGGCCCCGGCATCACCATCGCCGCGCCCGACATCGCGCAACCATAGGGCGAGCCCCAGGCATTGACGTGGAACATCGGCACCACCGGCATCACCACGTCGCGCGCCGAATAGCCGATCACGTCGAGCGTGTTGGAGGCAAAGGCGTGCAGCACGGTCGAGCGGTGGGAATACAGCACGCCCTTGGGATGCCCCGTGGTCCCCGAGGTGTAGCACAGGCTCGATGCGGTGTTCTCGTCGAACTCGGGCCAGACGAAATCCGGGTCGCCACCATGCACGAAATCGTCGTAGAACTTCAGCCCGGGCAGTTGCGCCGCCATCTCGTCATCATGCGGCCCCATCAGGATCACGTGCTCCAGGTCGGGCAGCTGGTCGCGCAGTTTCACCACCAGCGGCAGGAAGGTGGCGTCGACGAAGAGCACCTTATCCTCGGCATGGTTGATGATATAGACCAATTGCTCGGGGAACAGCCGCGGGTTGATGGTGTGGCAGACAAATCCGGCGCCGGACACCCCGTAGTAGATCTCGAGGTGGCGCCGGTTGTTCCATGCGATGGTGGCGCAGCGGGCCTGCGGGTCCAGCCCCAGCTTGCTCAAGGCCGAGCCGAGCCGCCGGGCATTTTCCGCCACCGCGCCCCAGCTGGTTTCCTCGGCACCGCCGCCGGTGGTGTTCACCGAGATGATCGGCGTCTCGGCATGGTACCGCGCGGCGTGATCTATCAGGGACGAAATCAACAGGGGTTTGGTCATCATCTGGCCAAGCATGGCGCACTCCTCGGTGTTGCCGTCGGGCCGGTCCGGCCCGGTTTCATTCGAATATCGAGAAGCGTGAGCGTCGCGCGAAGGGATCCATCCCGCCTTTCGCCCATCTTCCTCCCACGGTGTTCCTGCCAAACTGCGGGGGGGCTTGGCAATAACTGACGTTCCGGCACAATGCCGTTCGTTCATCCCCTCCCCCGGTCCGGCCAGATCCGTCTTGCCGATCCGCCGGTGCGCGCGTAGCTATCGGACATGGACCTCCGCTATCTCACCCCGCTGACACCCGAAGAGCAATTGGCCCACGGCCTTGCCACGCCGCAACCTCTGGCGATGGCCGACCGGGTCCGGTTCTCGGAACTGGACAACCAGAACCACGTCAACAACAAGGCCTACATGGACTGGTTCGAGCGGGTGCGGATCGAGCATCTGGATCGGGTTATCGTGCCGCACTATGCGCCCGGCCCCGCCCCCCGCGTGGCACTGCACAGCGCCAACATCCGCTATCGCAAGGAAATGTTGGCGGGCGAGCCCTATATCGCGACCGCCGGCGTCGTTGCGTTCCGCTCCTCCTCATTCACGCTGGAACAGCAGGTCTGGTCCAACGACCTGCGCGCGACACTCAACGCAGTGATGGTGATGCTGCGCCCGGACGGCAGCGGCGCGCGTTACCCCCTGCCCGAGACGCTGCGCGAGTATTTCGAAACGCAAGAGGGCGCGCGCCGCGACGCCTAACCGCCGTTACGCTGCACGAAATCCACCAGCGCCGCGGTCGATCCATCCAGGCTTTCGCCGGATTTGGACCCGTCCAGCACCGGCCCCAGCGAGGTCGCCATCTCCTTGCCCAGCTCGACCCCGAACTGGTCAAAGGAGTTGATCCCCAGGATCACCCCCTCGACGAAGACGCGGTGTTCATACAGCGCGATGATCTGCCCCAGGACAAAGGGCGTGAGCTGTGCATAGCTGATGGTGACCGAGGGGCGGTTGCCGGCAAACACCCGGTGCCGCGCCTGCCGGTCAAGCTCGGCCTCGGACAGCCCCTTTCCGGCCAGCAGCGCCCGTGCCTGCTCCAGCGACCGGCCCAGCATCAGGGCCTTGGATTGCGCCAGGCAATTGGCCACCAGCAGCCGGTGGTGATGGGCCAGCTCCGGCTCATGCCCCCTTGCGGCCACGAGAAACTCGCTGGGCACAACATCGGTGCCCTGGTGCAGAAGCTGATAGAACGCATGTTGCCCGTTGGTCCCCGGTTCACCCCAGACGACCGGGCCGCTGCGCCCCTCTAGCGGGCTGCCGTCCATCGCGACGGATTTTCCGTTCGATTCCATCTCCAACTGCTGGAGATAGGCCGGCAGCCGTGCCAGCCGCTGGTCATAGGGCAGCACCGCGCGGCTGGGATAGCCACAGACATGGCTGTGCCAAAGCCCGGTCAGCGCCAGCAGAACCGGCAGGTTATCTGACCAATCCGCCGTGCGGAAATGCCGGTCCATCGCCTGCCCGCCGGCCAGGAAGGCGCGAAAATCCTCGGGCCCCACCGCGATCATCAGCGGCAGCCCGACCGGCCCCCAGACCGAATAGCGACCCCCGACCCAATCGGCGAACCCGAACACCTGCTCGGGCGGGATGCCAAAGGCCCCGGCCTGCTCGGGCGCGGAGGAGATCGCCGAGAATTGCCGCGCCGGGTCGCCGCCGCCCTTGAGCATCCAGTCGCGCGCGGTATGCGCATTGGTCATGGTCTCGATGGTGGAAAAGGTCTTGGAGGCCACGTTGACCAGCGTCGTCTTCGGGTCGAGCCCCCGCAACGTATCCGCGATATGCGCCCCGTCCACATTCGACACGTAGTGCACCTGCGGCCCATCGTGACAGGGCGCCAGCGCCAGCGTCGCCATGGCCGGCCCCAGGTCCGAACCGCCGATTCCGATGCTGACCACGTCGGTGATCGGCCCGCCGGTGCCGGTCAGACTTCCGTCACGAACCGAAGCGGCAAACCCCTCCATCCGCGCAAGGCAGTGGCGCACCGCCGGCATCACGTCGGCCCCGTCGACCTCCACCGCATCGCCTTCGAGGTTGCGCAGCGCCGTGTGCAGAACCGCGCGATCCTCGGTCTCGTTGATCCGGGCGCCCGAGAACATGGCGGCGCGCCGCGCGGCCAGCCCGCGACGATCGCACAAGGCCAGCAGGTCCGCGCGAATGGCATCGTCGATCCGGGTCTTGGAATAATCAAGCCGCATCCCGTCGCTCTCGGCGCTGAACCGCTCCGCGCGGGTGGCATCCGCGTCGAACAGAGCCACGATGGGGCGTTCCTTTGCCTGCAAATGCAGGGTCTTCAAATCCGTCCACATGAAAAGTCTGTACCTTTGATCAAAGCTATTGCGCCCAATGAACCGTCGCGCCCGTCAGCACGGCCTGAACCGGGGCCTCTTCGGGCGGCAAGGTCATCGCGCGTTCCAGGGCGGCGCGCTTTTCATCGCCATAAATGACCAGGTGCTTGGACATCGCGCCATCGAGCACCCGCGCGGTCAGCGATACCCGCGGTTCGGGGACCGCGCCGGGACGCAACACCGCCAGCACCGGCGCATCCGGGTCCAGCGCCGCCGCCAGGCCCTCGACCCCGGGAAACAGCGAGGCCACGTGCATGTCGGTGCCCATTCCCAGCAACAGCACCGAGATCGGCAGCTCCGGCAGCAGCATCGCTTCGATCTCGGCCAGCGTGTACTCGGGATTTTCGGCCGGGGCATAAAGCGGCAGGAACCGCGCCGATGAGGCGCGGTCAGTGATCAACCGCTCGCAAATCAACCGCCCGTTCGAGCGCGGATGATCCTGCGGCACCCAGCGTTCGTCGGTGGGAAAGACATGCACCCGGTCCCAATCGAGATCGGCGGCGCAGAGATCGTCGAAGATCGGCCCCGGCGTGGTGCCGCCGGGCACCGCGAGCGAGGCGCTGTCATGGCTCAGGAGATGCGCCTTCAACTCGCCGGCCAGGCAATTGGCAAGGTCGATCGCCAGCATGTCCCGATCCGGGTACTCCACCAGGTTCATGGGTTTATCCCTCGCCATCTGCGTTCGTCGCGTTTCATCAGCAAATCCGCATCGGTCGGACCGGTGCTGCCGATCACGTAAGGTTTAGGCACATCTCCGCGCGACTGCCAGCCCGCGATCACCGGGTCGGTCCAGGCCCAGGCCTCCTCGACCTCGTCACCGCGCATGAACAGGGTCTGATTGCCCCGGATCACGTCCATGATCAAGCGTTCATAGGCATCCGCCGGGTCGCGCCCGTCGGGCCCCAGCGCCTCGGCAAAGGACATGTCCAGCGGCACGTCGACCAGCCGCATCCCCCCCGGCCCCGGTTCCTTGATCGTCACGTGCAGGGTGATCCCCTCGTTCGGTTGCAGCCGGATCGTCAGGATATTGGCATGCCGCCCCGCATCGGCGTCAAAGATCGAATGCGGCGCGTCCTTGAACATCACGTTGATCACCGATGAGCGCGCCACCAACCGCTTGCCCGTGCGCAGGTAGAACGGCGTGCCGGCCCAGCGCCAGTTGCTGATATGCGCCTTCAGCGCGACATAGCTCTCGGTGGTGCTGCGCGGGTGTCCGACCTCGTCACGATAGCCCGCCGCAGCCTCCGGATGCGCGGGATCGGCGGTATACTGCCCTCTCACGATGTGATGCGGCGGCACCGCGTCGAGCGCGCGGATCACCTTCAGCTTTTCATCGCGCACCGAATCGGGTTCGAATTTCGCCGGCGGTTCCATCGCGATCAGACACAAGAGCTGCATCAGGTGGTTCTGGATCATGTCGCGCATGGCGCCGGCGCCATCGTAATATTCACCCCGGCCCCCGACGCCCACCGTCTCGGCCACGGTGATCTGGATGTGATCGACATACTGGCTGTTCCACAGTGGCTCGAACAGCATGTTGCCGAACCGGACCGCCATCAGGTTCTGCACCGTCTCCTTGCCGAGGTAATGGTCGATGCGATAGATCTCGCGCTCTTCGAACTGCTCGGCCAGCGCCACGTTCAACGCCCGCGCACTGGCCAGGTCATGACCAAAGGGCTTTTCCACCACGATCCGGGTATCATCGGACACCAGGCCGAACTCGCGAATGCGCCGGGCCAGGTCGCCGAACAGGTCCGGCCCCACCGAGAAGTAAAAGGCGCGCACCCGACCCGGCGACAGTTTTTCGCCCAGCTCCGGCCAGCCACTGGACCCGCGCGCGTCGATCGCCTGGTAGTCGACGCAGTCGAGGAACCCCGCCAGCGCGCCCGCCTCGCTGGCCTGTGCCGGGCTGAACTCACGCAAGGCCCCAGCGACGACATCGCGAAATTCATCGCGGCTCATCTTGCTGCGCGCGGCGCCGATCACCCGCGCCTGCGGCGGCATCTGCCCGGCGCAGAACCGCCGGAACAGCGCCGGCAGAATCTTGCGCCGCCCCAGATCGCCGGTCGCTCCGACCACGATCAGGTCGAAAGGCTCGACCGGTATCACCCGCGACGCCATGCTGAACCTCCTGCCGTTTCATTTTCGCACCCGACTGGCGCCCGGTCTTCATAGAACCCGGGGGGTGTGATCTGGCATCACAACTCCGTCAGACCGCCGAAGCTGACTTTAACTTCCTGAGCGCCTCAGGCCAGATCAAACTGATCGAAACCGGGGAAAACCACCGGATGAGAGACGATCCGCCGGCCATCGCGGGCAAGTTCATTGATCGCCGCGCGAGCGCCTGCCTCGACCCGACCAAGGCGCGGAATTCCCAACTGGGCGAAATGCCGGACCAGGCTGAGGGTCCTCCGTTGCACCAGGTTCTGCGTGCCGGGGCACGCGCGTTGCTTGGCCCGAGGGCGGCAGTCCACCCCCAGGCCGGTTGCCTGCAAAGGCCGGGCTCAGTACGCCCATTCGTCGATCTGGAAATTCGCCTCGGTCAGTTCGATCGCCCCGCCGAAGCTGACCAGAACGTTGTCGCCGAAATAGAGCTTGCCCGCATCTGTATCCATGTACAGCTTGTCCTCCTCGGCCGCAGCCCAGACCGCCTCGTCAAAGGTCACTGCGGTATCGCGGAACTCGTCGACGTCGAACACGATCACGTCCTTCTCGACAGAGAAATCCTTGATCTTGGCCAGCTCGGAGTAGCTGTCAAGCTCCAGATAGATCTTGTCCTTGCCCTTGCCGGTGCGGATGACGTCTGGCGCCGCCTCGAAGCTGCCCGAAAGCACGTAGATCGAATCATTGCCCAGACCCGCGTTCAGGGTTTCGGAATACATCCCGTCCAGAACAATGGTGTCAGCCCCGCCCCGGGTGCGGATCACCGCGTCAAAGTCATCAGGGTACGCCGTCGATGAGGCGTTCATGAGCACCACGTCGGCGCCCTTGCCGGTATCCACGATCAATGAGCTGTCGACACCGAGACTGGCGTTGTATTCGAACCGGTCCGCCCCGCCGCCCAGATCAACGCGGATCACCGACGTGGCCTCCATGGATGCGGTTTGGGTCAACCGCACCGTCTCGTCCCGCGCCCCGCCGGTAATGCTCAACTCCTCGACCGTCGTACTGATCGCGGACAGCGCGATATCGTACTCGCGATGCTCAACGGACCGCACCAGCGGCGCTATGCTGGTCAGGTTCAGATCGCCGGTCTTCGCGGTGTAGCTCGTCATGTCGACGCCGATATCAACCGCCAGCGTATCGTATCCCTTGCCCCCGTCGAAACTTAGCCGGGCAAGTTGATCGAGCCCGGTCACCCCGTCGAAGTTCAGCGTGATATTCTGCAGCCGGTCCTTCCCGGTGCCACCAAAGAAGCGGTCCGACACATCGTAATCCGGATCGACCCCGTCGATGCCGTAGAAATAGAAGACGTCGTTGCCGCTCAGCCCGTAAAAGCTTTCGCGAATCTCCGAACTCGCCGACAAGACGTTGTCGCGATCAGTACCAAAGTAAGTGCTGCGCATGATGCCCGGTCCCTTTCATGGAATGCCTGTTCTCCAACCTCCTCACGGTCCGGTCACGGTTTCCCGTTCCCGACCATGAGGCCTTGGCCTGAGCCTAGGCGGCGCGCCCCCATCGCACAACCAGACGTTTAGTTTTTTCCACATAGGCTTTGCACGTTGGCAACGGTCGCGGCCAGGCCGGCGGGTGCGCGCCCCCGTATCCCGGCTCGGCGTCAGTGCAAGGTGAATTCGCCCACCACGTTGCGCCATTCCCCGGGCGAGATCATCTTGCGATGGGTGAACCGCACCGAATGCAGCGGCCCCTCGATCTCCTTTTGCCAGAACTCGACGAATTCGAACAGCCGCGGGTGGTCCGGCGCAAGGTCGTAGTCCTGCCAGACAAAGCTGTTCAGCACATGGGCATAGTCGGGCATGTGATAGAAAAACTCCGCCGTGGTCAGCCCGTACCCCTTCAGCATCAGTTCGGTTTCGGATGTCTCCATCTTTTCGGCCTCTTTCTTGCTCTCACAAGACCATGATCGCCGGAATTTGTTTGTTTTCAACAAAAACAGCATGTTAGCAAGCACTGCCCTTGGCTGCCAGCACGATTGGAAGAGGGCCATTGCACCTTATCTACCGGGTCTGATAAGGTGGCGGCACAAGATATAGACCCTGCAAAAAGAATGGGCACGACCGTTGAGCGATACGCCGGAACCCCCTGAAAACACTGACGAAACCCCACCGGAACGCCCCGTCCACTCGGGGCCGTCGGTGTCCATCGAAACCGAGATGCGCACATCCTACCTGGATTACGCCATGTCGGTCATCGTCAGCCGCGCGATTCCCGATCTGCGCGACGGGTTGAAACCGGTGCACCGCCGCATCCTCTACGCGATGCACGAAACCAACAACACCCATGACAAACCCTACCGCAAGTCGGCACGGCCGGTCGGTGACGTGATGGGGAAATACCACCCCCACGGCGACAGCGCGATCTATGACGCCTTGGTGCGGATGGCGCAGGATTTCTCGATGTCGCTGCCGCTGCTCGACGGCCAGGGCAACTTCGGCTCGATGGACGGTGATAACGCCGCCGCCATGCGCTATACCGAGGTGCGGATGGACAAGCCGGCGGCCTACATGCTGGCGGACATCGAAAAGGACACCGTCGACTTCCAGGACAACTATGACGGCAAGGACCGCGAACCCACGGTCCTGCCGGCGCGGTTCCCGAACATGCTGGTCAACGGCGCCGGCGGCATCGCCGTGGGCATGGCAACCAACATCCCGCCGCACAACCTGGGCGAGGTGGTCGAGGCCACGCTGGCCCTGATCGAAGAGCCGGACCTGACCAGCGAGCAGCTGATCGAGTATATTCCCGGCCCCGATTTCCCCACCGGCGGTGTCATGCTGGGCCGCTCCGGCGCGCGCAAGGCCTATCTCGAGGGGCGCGGCAGCGTCATCATCCGGGCCAAGACCCGGATCGAGGAGCTGCGAAAAGACCGCTATGCCATCGTCGTCGACGAGATCCCCTATCAGGTCAACAAGGCCGCGATGATCGAGAAGATCGCCGAACAGGTCCGCGAAAAGAAGATCGAGGGCGTGGCGCATGTGCAGGACGAATCCGACCGCAACGGCGTGCGCGTGGTGGTCGAACTCAAGCGCGATGCCACCCCCGACGTGGTGCTGAACCAGCTGTTCCGCTTTACCCCGATGCAGACCTCTTTCGGCTGCAACATGCTGGCGCTGAACGGTGGGCGGCCCGAACAGCTCACCCTGCGCCGCTTCCTGACCTCGTTCCTCGAATTCCGCGAAGAGGTCGTGATCCGGCGCACCGCCTTCGACCTGCGCAAGGCCCGCGACCGCAGCCACGTGCTGTGCGGTCTGGCCGTCGCGGTCTCCAACGTCGACGAGGTGGTCGCCACCATCCGCAGCTCGGCCGATGCCGCCGAGGCCCGCACCCGCCTGATGGAGCGGCGCTGGCCCGCCGCCGATATCGCCGATTATATCCGCCTGATCGACGACCCGACCCATCCGATGAACGAGGACGGCACCTATAACCTGTCCGAGATCCAGGCCCGCGCGATCCTCGACCTGCGGCTGCAGCGCCTGACCCAGATCGGCGTCAAGGAGGTCACTGACGAGCTCGAGGAACTCGCCGCCAAGATCAAGGAATACCTTGAAATCCTCGGTTCGCGCGATCGCATCCTCGAGATCATCAGCACCGAACTGCGCGAGGTGCAGGAGCTTTTCGCCGTACCGCGCCGCACCGAGATCGTCGACTGGTCCGGCGACATGGAGGACGAGGACCTGATCGAGCGTGAGGACATGGTTGTGACCGTGACCTCGGGCGGCTACATCAAGCGGACCCCGCTGGCCGACTTCCGTGCGCAGAAACGCGGTGGCAAGGGCCTCAGCGGCATGGCGACCAAGGACGAGGACGTGGTTACCACCCTGTTCGTCGCCAATACCCACACACAGCTTCTGTTCTTCACGACCGAGGGGATGGTCTACAAGCTCAAGACATGGCGTCTGCCGCTGGGCGGGCGTACCTCCAAGGGCAAGGCCATCGTCAACATCCTGCCGATCCCCACGGGCGTCTCCGTCGCCGCGATCATGCCGGTGGACCGCCCCGAGGACGAATGGGACGACCTGCAGATCGTCTTCGCCACCTCGGCCGGGGATGTGCGCCGCAACGCGCTGAGCGACTTCACCAACGTCAAGCGCAACGGCAAGATCGCCATGGACCTGCCTGAAGAGGTCGAACTGGTCAACGCGCGGATCTGCTCGGAGGAGGACGACGTGATGCTCGTCACCAATTCCGGCCGTGCGATCCGCTTTCCCGTCACCGATGTGCGGGTGTTCAAGGGCCGCAAGTCGACCGGCGTGCGCGGCATCCGCCTGAGCGGTGACGACCGTGTCGTGTCGATGTCGGTGATCCGCCACTTCGAGGCCGAGGCCGAGGAGCGCGCCGCCTATCTCAAGATGCGCCGCGCCGTGGCTGGCCTTGCCGACGATGCCGAGAGCGATGACGAGGACGAGGCCCAGCCCGGCTTGATCAGCCAGGAGCGCTATGCCGAGATGTCGGCGGCCGAGAACCTGATCCTGACCATCACCGCCGGCGGCTCGGGCAAGCTGAGTTCCAGCCACGACTACCCGGTGCGCGGACGCGGCGGCATGGGCGTGGCCGCGATGGACAAGGCGATGCGCGGCGGCGCCGTCGTTGCCTCCTTCCCGGTCGATATGGACGACCAGATCATGCTCGCCACCTCCAAGGGGCAATCGATCCGGGTGCCGGTCGAGGGGATCTCGTTCCGCTCGCGCAGCGCCGGCGGGGTCAAGGTGTTCGACACCGGCCGCGGCGAGGAAGTGGTCAGCGTCGCCTGGATCGCCGAACACGGCGACGAGGAGGAAGGCGACGAGGGCTGAGCAATGGAGCGTCCGGCCGCACGGCTGGGCGCTCGCCCCCCCTCGGTTGGCCCGCCTTTTCTTTAGGCTCCGGTCGATGAACCGCGCCTATGCGCCATCCGTCAGCACATCATCAACCGGCTCACGCCGCCGCGCGGCGATCCAGATCACCGTCGCCAGCCCTGAGGGCAGTAACAGCCCAAGCGCCATCGGCAAAGGCGTGTGCGTACCGCCCAACGCGACACAGGACGAGACGCTGAAGGCAATGCCGAACTGGATCGCCCCCAAAAGCGCCGACCCGATGCCGGCCCCCTCGTGTGCCGCACCCATCGCGATCGACATGGCGTTTGCCGACAAAAGCCCGACCAGCCCGATCGTCAGCCAGAGGGGGGCAATGAATACCCAGATCGACGACACGTCCGACAGCAGGGTCAAGACCAGCGCCACCGCGACATGGGCCGGCAGGACGGCGCTCAGGATCTGTCCGGGCGTGAACCGGTTGAGCAAGAGCGTGTTCACCCGCCCGAACACGACAAGCGCCGCCGCGATCACCGCAAAGACCAGCCCGTATTGCAGGGAACTGAGGCCGAAGACCCCCTGGAACACCCCGGAAGAGCCGGTGATAAAAGCGAACATCCCGGCCTGCACCAAGCCCGCCGTCAGCGCCGGGACAACGAAGCTGCGCCGCAACAGCAGCATCCGCGCGGTCGAAACCCCGGTGCGGAACGGGCGGCTGGCCCGCTTGGCCAGGGGCAGCGTCTCGGGCAGGATCAGCAGCGACGCCACAAGGGCAACCACGCTCACCAGCGCCATGGTGCAAAAGATCGAGCGCCAGCCAAACGCCTCCAGCAACAGGCTGCCCAGCGTCGGAGAGACGATCGGCCCGATGGTCAGCAACATCACCAGCACCGTCATTACCTTTGCCGCGCGCTGCCCGTCATAGAGATCCCGCACGACGGCCCGGCCCACCACCATTCCGGAACTCGCCCCGATCGCCTGCAGGAACCGCACCAGGTTGAACAGGGTGATATCACCGATCAGCGGCAAGACCACCGAGGTCGCCGTGAACAGCGCGGCCCCGAACAGCAGGGGCGTCTTGCGCCCGTAGCCGTCGATCAAGGGGCCCATGACGATCTGCCCGGCACAGAGGCCGAGAAAGAAGATCGACAGCGACAGTTCGGCCGCCGAATGACTGGCCTTCATCGACGCGGCCAGATCGCCGATCGCGGCAAGGTACATGTCGGTCGCAAGCGGCGGGAAAAGCGACAGCAGGCCCAGCACGGCGGTGATCGCGGCGGCATGTCTCGGGGTAAGGGAGGTGGTTGGCATGAGGATCCTGAAAACGGCGACGCGCCCGGTTTCGGGCAGCGGGGACAATTATTAGACTGAAGTCCACATACCAATTACTGGACACGAGTCCACAATTCAATCCAATGTGGCTGTGCAGGCACGGACAGGAGGTGTGCATGACCGAAAAACCGGCATCCGGCGGACGCCCGCCGAACGAACAGGCCAGCGCCGCGCTGAAGGCCGCCGCGCTGCGGCTGGTGAGCGAGAAGGGGTACGCCAAGGTCTCCATCGCCGAGATTGCCAAGGCGGCCGGTGTCGCGCGCCAGACGCTGTACAACCGGTGGAACACCAAAGCCGATCTGGTGCTCGAGGCGATGTTCGAGGAAACCGGGCGCTATGCCGCCGAGCCGCTGGATCAGGCTGGGGAAAGCTGCCGCGCGCAGCTCGAGGCGTTTCTTGCGCAGGTCTTTACCCACCTGTCCCAGGACGGAGACACCGTTTGCGCCCTGATCGCCGCCGCGCAACAGGATGCCTCCTTCCGCGCGGCCTTTTTCAGGCGATTTGTCCGACCGCGCGAAGAGATGGTCACGACCCTGTTGCGCCGGGCCCAGACGCAGGGCAAACTCGCGCAGGATCGCAACCCCGAGATGCTTTCGACGTTCATCCACGGGGCGTTCTGGTACCGGCTGTTGAACGGGCAGCCTGTGAACGCGGGTCTGGCGCGCGACATCGCCGCAGAGGTGTTCACGCGGTAGCCTTTCACGGCTCTTCCCGCCCTGCCCTCGCGCTGCGCCGGTCAACCTGCCAGCGCCCCCGGACCTCCACCGTGGAATCGCCGCTTGCCTTTCAAATGTCAGACCTTTTAATGTCAGACAAAAGAAGTTCACCCACCGATGAAAATCGACCCCACCAAACCCGCCGATCTTTCGGCCCAGATCGCCGCGGCGATCCGGGACGCGATCGTGTCTGGCGCGCTGATCGTCGATGAACGGCTGCCCTCCGAGGCCGAACTTGCCGATCAATTCAACGTTTCCCGTCCCACGGTGCGCGAGGCGCTGAAACGGTTGGCGGCGCAAAGCCTGATCCGCACCCAGCGTGGCGCCACCGGCGGCGCCTTTGTCCGGCGGCTCAGTTACGAGGATGCCTACAGCCAGCAGATCACCACCTCGACCCTGCTGTTGAGCATGAACGCGGTCAGCTTCGACACCGCCTGCGAGGCGCGCTATGCGCTCGAACGGGCCTGCGCGCCGCTCTCGGCCCAGCGGCGCAGCGCCGACCACCTCGCCACCATGCGCGCCGAGATCTTTCGCCAGGGCCAGCCGGGCCTGACCGACGAGGCATTTTGCGCCTCGGACGTCGCGTTCCACCGGGCGCTGGTGGACGGCGCCGGCAACCCGGTGCTGTCCTATCAGCTTGCCGGCGCGGTCGAGGCGATGCAGCCGCTGATGAACATGATCACCTTCAGCGCCCGTTCGCGCACCGAGATCGTCGCCCTGCACGACCGCATCGCCGGCGCGATCGAGGCCCGCGACGCCACCGGCGCCGAGGCCGCGCTGCGTGACCTGGAGGTCTACACCCAGGAGCTGGCCCGCGACGTGATGGCCGAACGGGCCGCGCGGCACGGATGACCCCGCCCTGCCGTGCCGGAGGGGTCGATCGTACGATTTCCCCTTCAAATCACCCGAAACCCCACCTATATTCGTGATGTCCCCTCGGGGACTATGGACATAAACGCGCTCGTAATAAGCGGTTCGGACCCGGGGGCGGTACCCGGCGGCTCCACCAAACATCCTTCATTTGGGGATCATGGGGCCGAAACAGGATCGACGAACGTCTAAAGGGGTTTGCTTTGTTCCGGTGAGGTACCACCGTTATCGGTCCGAAAAGTACAATTGCAAATGACAATCGTGCTCCGGTTGCCGTTGCTGCGTAAGCAGTAACCAGACCGAAACTTAAGCCCTTGCGCCTAGCCGCGTAAGGCGGGGTTCGCAGGCACCTGGCAACAGAAGCCTGCACTTTCCCACTCACATGTTT
>NZ_BAABWV010000017.1:0-136464 GCF_040365005.1 Aquicoccus sp. SU-CL01552
CATGGAATTGGAGCACTGAACACCGCAACGCCGCTGCTGCTTAGCCCGCGGTGCCAATCGGGCGGTTACGTTGTGCCCGCGTTAAAAATTCTTAATCAAGACTGTGGCATGGGCGACGTGGCCGCCCGAAAGCCGACGGTCTTGGTGGCCCCATACCGCCAGAGAGCCAGGCGCAGCGACCGCTGCGGTTATGGCACCGAGGGGTAACTTCTCAGTCGGTGTCGAGGGGGAGGCAGAACCAAAAAAGCGAACCCTTTCCTGGCACACTTTCAAATTCAATGGTTCCGTCATGCTCATCGACAATGGCTTTTGAGATGGAAAGCCCCAACCCCGTGCCCCCAGAGCGCCGCCGGTCCGATGAATCCGCCAAGAAGAACCGGTCAAAGAGCTTTAGTTCCATTTCCTCAGGGACCCCCATGCCGTAGTCCTTGACCGCTACCTTGGCGTATCTCCCTTCCTGCGCGAGCGTCACCTCGACCGGCTCGGCATCGCCGGAAAACTTAAGAGCGTTGGAGAGCAGGTTGACGACAACCTGCGCCAACCGATCGCTGTCACCCCTAACGGGGACCGGAGTTTGTGGGGGTGCGAAAACGACCCGCTTTCGCTCTTGCGGAGATTGCTCAAGAAGATCCTCCACCGCAGCCGCGACCACGGCCGCGAGGTCGGTTTTCCCGATTTTGGAGATCTTCTGACCGGCATCCTTCAGCTGTACAGTCAAGAGATCGTTTATCAGCGTTTCCAGTTTCTGACTACTCTTTAACGCGAGATCCAGCAAACGTCTGTCCTGATCGATGGTTCCTTGCCTTTCTTCCGATTGAAGCAGGTCCAACGCACCCTTCAAGGCGGTAAGCGGGGTTCTCAATTCGTGATTCATGATCCCGAGGAAGTTCGCTTTCGCGATTTCCGCCTGCTTCCGGAGAGTGATATCCCGGATTACGGCCACGAACCTGTTTCTTCCCTGCTCGGGCTCGATCAATTGGAGTTTCACTTCGCCCGGAAATTTCGTCCCGTCTACACTCGGCAGCTCCATCTCGCATTCCAAAGCCTTTTTCTCACCTGACATGAGTGGGCGAACTGCCCCGGTGAAACCAGCCTCTGTCGCCCCCTCTAATAGGTCCAGAGGAGTGCATTGGCGAAGCTCCCCTTGATTGAGACCCAGCCGCTCTTGAGCTCTGCGGTTCACATAAAAGAACTTGAGCGTATCAGCCCAGAACATGTAGACTTCCCGACTGACCATATCCAAAGTCGATTGCTGTGCGCGCAAGGTTTCGGCCGATTTTTCTTCGGTGATGTCCGTTCGTATCGAGAGGTACTCGAATGGTTTCCCAAACTGGTTCAGCCGCGGTGCGATCGTGGCCTTGACCCAGTAAGGGTCGCCGTTCTTGTTCAGGTTCTTGATTTCACCTGTCCAGGTTCCCCGGTTCGCAATTGTTCGCCACATGTAATGATAGAAGTCTTGATCGTGCTCACTTGACTTCAACATGCGATGGTTCTGGCCGATCAACTCTTCTCTGGAATAACCACTAATCTCGACAAACTTGTCGTTTACGTAGGTAATCCGCCCTTTGACATCCGCGATACTGACGATCGCATGAGAGTTGAGAACCCTCCCAAAGAAGGTTCCTTCAAGTAGGTCCTCAAGATCACCCTCGACAGGATAGTTTGCGCCGACCAAGTACGCTGGAAACGAAGCACCCCCTGTCGAGATGCCCGGAAACCGTCCTCTATACAACTGCCCTTCCCCGTACAAAATTTTTTACAGTACACTTATCAATAATTTGATCACTAATTCAAACTTGAGAAATAGAGCGTGTCAAGACGTTTTGACTACCGCAATCGCCGGCCACGCTGCGTGAGACGAAAGCTCCGCCCGTTGAGCGATTGCTCAACCTGGGTCGATCGGAATAAACACCAGCCAGGGCTGCGAAGGCGATGGCTGAATACCTAACGACGCGGCAAAGACCATCGAAGAAATACCATCACAACGCGAGAGCAAAACTTGTGAGCAAGGGTGTTTTCGTCACCTTCGATGACCTGTCCGACTAAGCCAACTGTTGAAGCGCACAGGGTCAAAATTGTGATGCGCATTATTCACTGAGACTCGATTCGATCAAATCATGCCGGATAGCGATGTATATCACTTGAAACTCCTTATGGTGCCCAATCTGTCTGGCCACCAACACGCTATGAGTGACCAGCTGGACCTGTCGCGGTTTGATGCCGCTCCTTTGATAGCATTTATTGCAACAAAGGACAGGTGGATGCCAGTTTCCACACCACTTTCCGGGACACTACCTGGAATGACTTCGTTATGGAAAGGAGACACCATATCTCTGGCCTGAAACGATGCCCCCGGCGAAAATAATTTCATACGTTTTTTTCAGTCTCGGCGATCTCATTCCTGAAGCCAAACCTTCAGGTTTGGCAGAAACCGATCAAGGAACCGCGTTGTCGCCGGCATAAAATGGCTGCCATGGTGATAGATCGGGTCGAGCGAGGTAACAACCATCCTGCCCGGTGTGCTGACCTCGTCCAAGTAAAGTATTGCGCGCCCTTCGCTGTCGGTCGCCAGCACGTCGGTGCCCTCGGGCGGGTCAAAATGGCCGTGCAGGTGCCAGGTAATCTCGGGCTTGCCGATGTCACGCATCAGTGGGTGGTCCGACGCGATGACGCGGTTGCCCAAATCGGCCCCGGGCTCCAACCACCACCACCAGTTGGTGGGGCGTTCGTGAAAGGTGACATGGGGCAGCCACAGTTCGGAATGGCTCTCCCCCATCGCGGCGACCGTACCGCCTTTGGCGAGATGTTGAGAAATCACATCCTTTTGCGCGATCATCCGCTGGGCCGGCGTGCGACAGGGCACGAAGAGGCAATCACCGGGTGTCAGCACCCCGGCCAGCGCCTCGGGCGCGATCACATGATCGAAGAACCGGGCGTAACGTGGCGCCTCCAGCGCCTCGATCTGGTAGTAGGTCCCGGAGCAAGGGGCAATCAGTCGCATAGGCAGGCCCCTCCCGCGGCCCAGTCGAGGATGCGGGTTTGCAGCAGCGCCGCAAGGCCCCATTCCAGCCCCATCTGGCCAAGGTCGTTGCCCGCGTGGGAAAACACGCGCCCGCCCCTCGGGCGACACCAAACCCAATCTACCGGCACGGTTCCGCCGCGCAGGCCGGTCACGGCAATGGCCCCAGGGGGCATCGGGTTGGCGCCTCGTCCATAGAAGCCGGCAACCCCCTTGTTGGTTTCAAGTTTGCCGATTTCGATCCCGTCGAAGATCGGATGCGGCGCAAGGCGGGTCTGATCAAAATCGGGCCGTTTGGGCATGGCCATCGGTTCGAAAGGGGCCAGCCCGTCGATCAAAGGCCGGACGACATGACCATTGAAGAACCAACGGCCACCACGGTCGAGAAATGCTTCGATCGCCGGACGCAAAGCCAGCAACGCATTCTGGTCCAGAGGCCGGCCAGTCACCAGCCCGCCAGCCTGCTCCAGATGTGTGACAGAAAGCTCGGCCTGTGAGATGATCCAGGTGGCAGCATGGGCGGCCACCGTCGGGGGAGGACCGTCCAAGTCCGATTGCAGCCAGATCACGCGCATCCTGCTTCCTTTCCGGAAGAGGCGACCAACCTCACCCCGCCGCCGTTTGTATTTCTTCTCTCGCTGATCCGTTGTTGTGCCACAGGTTGCATCACCGGCCCCCGAACTGCTTTGCGATCAAGCTGCAGGTTTGCAAACGCTGCGCATGCACGGGGACAAAGTCTTGGATCATCACTTCGCCCACGCCTGTGATCCTTGCCATCCGGTCGAGCGTGTCGGCCACGCGCGCGGCATCGCCAACCACGTAATCCGGCCATGCCCCCCCCGGTTCTGGCGGCCCTTCGGCAGGGACAACTCCTCCCCATTGGCGGATCGCCTCCTCGGGTGTAGGCAGGCGCTCGATGAAGCGCCCTTCGCCGCGACGCAGCCTCATCATCAGGCGCATCGGCATCGCCTGGCGTTCGGCTTGTTCCCGGGTTTCCGCAACAGCCACCCGCACCGCCAGGATCGCCTTTGGCTCGGCGATGCCGGCGCGATGCGAGGCGGGGCGGAAATATTGGAAGTAAGCCTGCAACGCGGCCTCGGCCTCTTGCGGGGCGATGAAGGCGCCGAAGGCGAGACACAGCCCGTTCTCGGCGGCGTGGCGCGCCGAGCGTATGCTGGCGCAAAGGACCCAGGGTGAAGGGCCCGGCGGCAATTCCGGCAGGATCGCCAACCCGTTCAGCCGCGCATCAGCTTGCGGTTCCTTGCCGAGCCAGCGCACAAGCTCATCGAGATCAGCATCGCGATCAATTTGGTTTGCGGCCTCCCTGTCACGCATTAGCGCCAGGTCTGCTGCGGCACCGCTGGAGGCCCGCCCGACTCCAAGGTCGAGCCGCTCGGGGTGAAGGGCCAACAGGGTGCGGAAATTCAACGCAACCTTGTAGGGGCTGTGATGGTTCAGAAGGATGCCACCAGCCCCGACCCGTATGTTCTGCGTTTCTGCCAACAGCGACGGAATCAAGTGCTCGGGCGCGGTCGCCGGTTCCGAAGGCACGCCGTGATGTTCGGTCAGCCAATAGCGGTGGAAGCCGAGCCGATCGGCATGCCGGGCAAGCTCGATCCCGTTGCGGATCGCGTCGAGCCCGGTTTCACCGAGGCAGATGGGAAGAGCATCGAGGATCGACAGCTTCATTTCGGTCTTTCCCTAATTTTATCGATGCCCAGGGCTTGTGCGGCCCCGGACACCATGATCATGCGGCCAGATCAGTCCGTCCAATGGACGTTCTTGAAGTCGTAGAAGAACCCCGACGGATGGATACGATAGCCCTGCAACCTCTTGTTGGCCGCAGCGAGGTACATCTTGTGCACCAAGGGCACGATCGGAACATCCTCCACGATGATTTCCAGCGCCTGACTATAGGTTGCGTCGCGCGCATCACCCTCGGGCAGGCTCCGGCCCTTTTCCAGCAACGCATCCAGCGCTGGGTTGCCATAACCGTTGTAGTCCAGGTTACTCGACGAATGCAGGTGGGGCATCAGGTGCAGGTCGGGATGGCCGGTCATCTCCGGCGTCCAGAAAACGATGGCGCCATCGAACTTACTTTGCTTGGTGCGATCGACCAGCGCGCCCCAGGTCTCCATGTTCAGGGTCGCCTGGATTCCGGCCTCGGCAAGCAAGGCGACCACTGCTTCGGTGATGGCAGGCATCTCGGTACGGCTGGCATAGGAAACCAGATCGAGGACCAGCGGCTTTCCGTCTTTCCTCCACTGGCCATCGGTCTTGCTGTAACCGGCCTGTTCAAGAAGCGCTGCCGCGGCTTCGGGATCGACCTCGCGCGGTTTCTCCTCGGGGAACCCACCCAATTCGGGTGAGAAGAAGGTTTCGCCCGGGTAGCCGGCCCCGTCCAGAGCGAAGTCGGTGATCAGGCTGCGGTCAATGAGCCGGTCCACCGCCCGACGCACGCGCACGTCCGAAAGCGGGCTGTTGTCACGCGTGTTCATGACCATGTAATAAAGGCCGGCGGCAGGTGCGCGATAGACGGCCTGTTTGCCTTCCGCCTCCAACCGCTTGGCTTCGGCGGGGGGCGGGTTGTCAACCAAGTCGATCTCCCCCGCTTCGAGCGCGATCACACGGACATTGTGATCGGGAATATAGCGTAGGCGAATTGTACGAATGGCCGGCTTTTCCCCCCAATATTCGTCGAAGCGTTCCACGTCTGTATGGGATTTCTCCACGTAGTCCTTGAGCATGTATGGCCCGGTCCCCACCGGCTTGACGAAGGCTCCGTCCGGCCCGAAGGAAGATGGCGCGTAAATTCCGGTGAAGGCATCGGTCAGCTGGTTGGGCAGCCCATAGAACGGGACCTTGGTCACGATCCTCAGATGGATTTCGTCAATCGCCTCCATCCGGTCGATGGCCAGCAGACCCGACGCGTAGGGCAGCAACTCCATCACGTGGGCCAGCGAATTTTTCACCACCTCGGCGGTCAGCTTCTCGCCGTCGTGGAAAACCACCCCTTCGCGCAGGGTGAAGACCCATTCGGTCGGGCTTTCCTGGGTCCAGTCCGTCGCCAGCCCCGGTTTCAAGGACATGTCGTAGTCGAGCTTGACCAGGGTATCGAGGATTTCGACCTCGTTGAACAAGCGACCGCGCCGCGCGGTCATCTTGTAGGGCAGCGCTTCCCACATGGTGCCAACCACGAGCGTCTGGTTGTCGACGGCTTGGGCAGATGCCGGACTTACAACCGCGGCGGTGGCCAGCGCGCCGGCCACCAGACCAGCCCGCAAGGTCTTTAAAAGCTTCATGATTTCAGATTCTCCTTTTTCTGGAAGAGGGCGTGCGGAAAGGACCTGCCAACGGATCGCGATCCGACAAGGTGTCAGCAAAGCGGTTGAACATCAGGACCAATCCGAAAACAGCGAGACCCGGAAGAATCATCAGGTGCGGAGAAGAGCGCATGTGATCACGGGATTCAGCCACCATCAGACCGAATTCCGGTGATCCCGGCTCGGCTCCGAGGCCAATGAAAGACAGACCCGCGAAGGTCAGGATCGTAACCGCCAGCGAATGCGAGGCCAGCACCAGAAGCGCACCGGTCATGGCAGGCACCAGGTGGGTCATCGCCAGACGGAGCGGCGGTACTCCGAGCGCCTGCGCCGCCAACACATAGGTTCGGCTCATCTCGGCGGCCAGGGCGCTACGCACCACCCGAGCGTAATCGGCCCAGTGCAGCAGCACCAGTGCGGTGACAATGGAATAGAGGCCGACGCCGAAGATGCTGCTCGCCACCAGAGCGACCGCTATCAATGGCAGTGACAACACGCCGTCAACAAACCGCATCATCATCGATGACAACGGACGCGACACCATCGCGGCAACAAAACCGTACGCGGTGCCGATCAAGCTCGACAGTCCGACGGTGACGAAGGCGGCCACCGGCGTGACGGTGAACGCGGCCATAAGACGCGACAGGATATCCCGCCCCATCGCGTCGGTGCCCAGAGGGTGATCAAGGCTCAGCGGAAGCAGACGGTTTCGCAAATTGCGTAGCTGGGGGTCATGAGGCGCAATATCGTCTCCGAACAGAACCAGCACGAGGACAGCAACGAAAAGCCACGGCCCCGGTCGCCGCAACAACCACCACCCGCGTCGGTCCCATCTCGTCGGCTCGTGGGGCACTCGGATCATAGTACCGCCTCTGCGCGCGGATCGACCAGAACGATCAGGATGTCACTAAGAAGCCCGAGGAGGATATAAACCCCGGCGGCGGTCATAAGAGAGGCTTGCATAGCCGGCAGGTCGCGCCCCATGACAGCCTCGGCGATATAGGAACCGAGACCTGGCCAGCCGAACACTGTTTCGATCACGATCAGAGAGTCGATCATCCGCGCCGCCTGAAGCCCGAACAAGGCGATGAGCGCTGGCAGCGCAAAGGGCAATGCATGACCCAAAAAGACTTGTGCAGGCGAAAGCCCCTTCATCCGTGCGGTTTGCAGATGCGGGAGTTGCAGCGTCTGACGCACCCTGTCGCGAACAAAGCGGATACAAAGCCCACTGCTAACCAGCGCTGCGACCACGGACGGCATCACGATATGAGCGGGCGTTCCGTAGCCGGCGACAGGCAACCAGCCCAGATGCAATGAAAAGACCAGCAGCAACACCAACGCCAGCCAGAACCCCGGTGTGGCAAGCATCAGCGAGGTCCACCAACGCACGATCCGATCAAAGCGGGCCTGCGGTCGCAAGGCCGTGGCAAACCCAAGCCCGAGCGATAGGACCAACGTCAGCGCCAAGGACGCCGAGGCGAGCTGCAGCGTCTGACCCAGCCGATGAGCGATTTCTTCTGCAACCGGCTGGCCGGTCCGCAACGAGGTTCCAAGATCCCCGGACATTGCCCGCGTGACGAAGGTCAGGAACTGCTCGGGATAAGGGCGGTCGAACCCGTGGGCGCGGCGAAAAACCTCGACCATTTCTTCGGTCGGCTGCGCACCGCCCATCTCATCAGAAAGCAGCCTCAGCGCGGGATCGCCGGGGATGAGATGGAAAAGCGAAAATGAGATTACCGCGACCGCAACCAGCAGGAAGACAGAGAACAAAATCCGCAGAATGAGGCGGCGCAGGATCATGCCGCCCCCCCCTGCCATTGCCACCCAGCTGATGCAGGATACGGCGTTGAGCCGAGAAGATACCAGTCCAGCATAGGATGCCCAATCGTCCGAGTTCGCGCAATTTTGGAATTTATGCTGGCTGCGAAGCTGGCGATTCAGGTTATCTGACTGTTTCTATCGAGAATAAACATATTGCTGTCAAGCCGATACTCAGACTTGCCCGACCCCGGACATCTCTATGGGCTGCTCTTGATCCATCAACCCGGCAACCGGCGTTGCTCCAGTGTCTCGTCATCGCCGTCCGATTTCATCACGTCTGCGATCAGATGTTCGACCATCTCGTCGAAATACCCCGTGAGCTCCCGATGCAGGGTACGGAACTCCTCGGCCACCGTCCGCTCGAAGCGCGACTGCCGCACCCGGACCATCACCGTCGTGCGCCGTTGCCGGGGATAACGGTAGGGGCGAATGCCGTTCTTGCGGCACAACGCCACGAAGATCCTCACAGACCAGACATCCGGCAGGGAATATTGCAGTTCGATTTCAGGCCCGTTGCCGCGTCAGCCAGCGTCACGACACCATCGAGCCGGAATGCCTGCGCAATCTGATGATCCGTCGCCAGGGTGTGGACGATCGGACCCGGATCGGCGATGCCGCTGGTTTCAATCACGACCCGGTCAAAATCCACCTTTCCGGCGGTACGTTTTGCGATCAAGGCCGCAAGCGTCTTGGCCAGATCCCCCAGTATCGCACAGCACAGGCACCCCGATTGCAGCAATACGGTTTCTTCGGTCGCCTCCTCGATCAGGTCGTGATCAAGACCCACATCACCGAATTCATTCATGATGACGGCAATCCGCCCGGCCTCCGGATCGCGGATCAGGTGGTTGAGAAGCGTTGTCTTCCCGGCCCCGAGGAACCCCGTCAACAAGGTGACCGGAACGCGTGTGTCCTCCAATGCCATTGCGGGGCTCGCCCCTTAACCATGTATCTGCTTTTAGCCCGTTTTGTTATGATATAACACAGCAGACCGCAAGAGCCTCAAAAGGACCGAGATGACACAATTGAAATTTCAATCCCGCAAGACCCTGGAACAGGTCGAAGAAAGCACTGACCTCGCCCCCAGATTCGGCGACGATGGTCTGCTGCCCTGCATCACCACCGATGCCGCCACAGGCGAGGTGCTGATGCTCGGCTGGATGAACGCGGAAGCCTTCCGCCTGACCCTCGAATCCGGTGAGGCCCATTACTTCAGCCGCGCACGGCAGGTGCTGTGGCACAAGGGCGCGACCTCTGGCTTGGTTCAAAAGGTGGTCGAAGCGCGCGTCGACGACGATCAGGATGCGCTGTGGCTGTGCGTCGATGTCACCGGGTCCGGGGCGTCTTGCCACGTTGGCTACCGCTCCTGCTTCTACCGGGCGGTTCCGTTTGGCGCACAGGCCGGCGGCCCGCTGACCTTCCTCGAAGAGCACAAGACATTCGACCCCGTGGCGGTGTATGGCGATGCGCCGAACCCAACCCAACTCTGACCTCGCTTGGATGCAGCGCGCCCTTGCGCTGGCCAAGGACGCGCGCGGCCATGTCTGGCCCAATCCACCGGTGGGCTGCGTGCTGGTCAAGGAGGGCGCGGTTCTGGCAGAGGCTGCCACCCAGCCCGGCGGCCGCCCCCACGCAGAGCGGGCCGCGATCGAACAGGCCACGGCAAGGAGCGGGATCAGCACCAAAGGCGCGACCCTCTACGTGACGCTGGAACCTTGCTGCCACTGGGGCAAGACCCCGCCCTGCACGGATGCGATCATCGCGTCAGGTGTGCGCCGCGTCGTTTGCGCAGTTCGGGATCCGGATCCAAGGGTGAACGGCGGCGGCTTCGAGCGGCTACAAGACGCCGGGATCGAGGTCTCGGTCGGACTTTGCGCGCAGGAGGCAACGCAGGTGATGTCAGGCTTCTTCCATCGCATCCGAACAGGCCGACCCGAGCTGTTGGTTCTGGAGCACACAACCGCGACCGTCCCCGATGGCGCAGACGCTTTGCTGTCAACAATCGACGGCGCCCTATCGTTGCGGACCAGGACGTCACAGAGCGTGAAAACGACGCCGATCTCCGAAGGCACAGCGTTTGGCCTCCTGGTCGGACTGGCCGACATCGGCCTGACCACCGTCGCAGTCTCCGCACGGGATCCGGTCGCCGAGGCATTGCTGCTCAAAGAAAGCACGGAGTTGGATTAAAGGCAGTATGACAGAATGCAAGCCGCACAGGCTCTCTGGCACACACAGCACATCAAGCGACTGGTCCGGGCGCACCTTGGCAGCGGCGCAGCCTGCCTTGTCTCGGTGCGTGAGACGATTTGCACCGCCCCGGGCTGCGCAGGACCGGCGACCGAGGTGCGCATAACAAGCCTGAGTTTCCGCGAAACCCGTCTCATCATCCACAAGCCCGCTGCCAAAGTGAACCGCCCCGGGTTTGCCGGAGGCTGATTGCAGTTAGTTACGCGGCTCGTTCCTCAGTTTCCATAGCCGCATAGAAATTGGCCTCTGCTTCTGCCGGCGGAATGTTCCCGATAGGCTCAAGCAGACGGCGGTTGTTAAACCAGTCCACCCATTCGAGTGTTGCGTATTCCACTGCCTCGAAGTTGCGCCAAGGGCCGCGGCGGTGAATGACCTCGGCCTTGAACAAGCCGTTGATCGTCTCGGCCAGGGCATTGTCGTAACTGTCTCCGACGCTGCCGACAGAGGGCTCGATACCAGCTTCTCCCAACCGCTCTGTGTACTTGATCGACAGGTATTGGCTGCCGCGGTCGGAGTGGTGAACAAGCCCCATCGCCTTTGTCGGCCGCCGCTCGTGAACAGCCTGCTCCAGAGCATCGAGAACGAACCCGGCATGCGCCGAGGTGCTGACACGCCAACCAACGATCTTGCGGGCATAGGCATCGATAACGAAGGCGACATAGGTGAACCCCTTCCAGGTGGCAACATAGGTGAAATCGCTGACCCAGAGCATGTTGGGCGCGGGCACACGGAACTGCCGGTTCACCTTGTCCAGCGGGCATGGCGCCTTCTTGTCGGGCACCGTGGTCTTGTGCGGCTTGCCCCGGATAATGCCTTGAATACCCATGCTCTTCATCAGCCGGGCAACCGTGCAGCGGGCAACAGTGAAACCCTCCCGCTGCAATTGCCGCCAGACCTTCCGCACGCCATAGACCCGCCAGTTCTCTTCGAAAACACGCAGGATCTCGGGCCGCAATGCCTGGTCACGCCGGGCACGGTCCGACAACCGGGCCGGATCAGCCCGCTTCGCCAGGTGCTCATAATAGGTGGAAGGGGCAATCGGCAGGACAGTGCAGATCGGCTCGACCCCATGCTCACCGCGATGCATGTCGATAAATGACACCATCACTTCGACCGTCGGTCGAGCTCCGCCATCGCAAAATACGCGGAGGCTTTGCGGAGAATCTCGTTCGCCTGACGCAGCTCGCGGTTCTCCCGCTCCAGCGCCTTCATCTTGTCGGCCACATCTGTCGGGACGCCCGCCCGCTTGCCGCTGTCGACTTCTGCCTTCTTGACCCACTCATTCAACGTGTGCGCGGAACAGCCGATCTTCGCGGAGATCGACATGATCGCCTGCCAGCGGGAACTGTGCTGGCCCTGGTTGTCCAGCACCAGCCGCACCGCACGCTCGCGGACCTCAGGAGAATATTTGTTTGTTGTCTTGCTCATTGTGGCTTCATCCTACTCAGGAGTTGAAGCCTCCGGCAAACCCGGGGCGGTTCAGACGTCGGGAAGATGTCTGTTGTGTAAAGGTCGAGTCGGGGCAAGAGCTGGAGGCCCTCGGGCGCGTCTCGCGTGAACAGTGAACACGGTCTTCTCGAACCTCTCTACGCGGAACGAGACAAGTGACTCCTCACTTCGGCGACCTCATAGGCGCTACCGTAAAGACCGAGCGTCACATTCCTGTAGAGAATCTACTGTTAGGTGGTCATGGTCGGATCCCGCTTCGCAACGAACTCAGCACTCACCTCCCACCCAGAGGTCAAAGCTGCCATTGCAGAAGAACATCCGGACGGCGGCAAAGTCCGCTTCCTGACCTTCACCCCTGCTCGGATGCTGCAAGATGCACGAACGACCGGTCTCGTGAAGCTGCGCTGCGGCGACGGCACGACCGGTGAATGACCGGAAAGGGCCGAAAGGCGCCATTCAAGCACGACAAGCGCGGCTACCGTCGACACAACCAATAGAGATCATGTTTGTTCCCATGAAGCGTCAACGGCTGTGAAAAAATGGAGGCTATTGGTCGGCGTAACATTGGGCCAATCTGGGGCTGCGCGTAGTGGGTGCAAACGGCAGTAACGGCCCGCCAGCCGCGCTCTCCGCATAGCTGGCGGTTGACTGGCCGCTTTGGCCGCAAACCAAAACCACGTGAACAGTCCTGGATGGACTACCCAGCTCTTTCGTTCGCCTTGAAATTGTTGAAAAACAATGGTGTCAGAATGGCATCGCGCTCCTCGAGTTTGGCGTTCGCGATCTCAATATCCCGTTCACGCTGTCCCAAGAGGCCCTCCAGCTTGGTCGCGCGAAGTTCGGCTTCATGCGCGATTTTCTGAGCCGCTCCCAGATCCCGTTCGAGTTTCTCGTTTTCGGCCTCAAGGTTGAACAGTGCAGCCTCACGTTCTTCAACCTCTGCCTCCTTGCGCGCGATTTCCTCGGCAAAGCTCTTCCGTGCCGCTACGTTGTGCTCATCCGCAACGCGGTGGGCCTGAACCCATGCGGTTTCAAAGATTTCACGTACCTCGTCAGGCATTTCCGGTGTCGCCTCAGCCTGCCGGCGATCTTCTGCCCGGCGCTCACGCACGATGCGTACAGCCGGACAGAGCTTGGTGTAGGAACCACCAATCTCGCCGCGAATGGCCTCAACCGTGGGTTTTCGGCCGGCCTTCTCAAGCGTATCAAAGGCCTTCTCAACCTTTTTCAAGAGAGCCGTCGGCGTGTTTGCAGGTTTTGAGGTCGCGGGCATGATATTATCCTTCCCGATAGTGGTAATGGGTAGTAGCGGTATTACTTTCACTACTGCGTGGCGGAGATCGCTACTGACGAAATTGGCCCATCCTTCCGCGCGCGGAAGAAAAATTTCGCTCCGCACTTCGCAAAAACCAAAAGCGCCGCCCGGGACATCATTGAAGCAACGTTGTCAACAGCGTTGGGAGATGAACTGCGGCACAGCCGCATCAAACAGTTCCCAAGTGGCGCAGCTGGGCCACGATGGAATAATGGCTAAGCTACACCGCTCAGCGAGACGCCATTCAAAACAGCAACAACCTCTGATCAATACACTTCCGGCTGCCGAAGCCTCTTGGGATGGTGAATCTCCACGACGGTTTCTTTCCGACCCGCGCGCACCTCAGAAGCCGGGACAGGCGCTACATCACCGGCAGCGAGTAGAGCCTCGTTCATTCTGAGCCTCGCGTCTTTTGGCAAAGTTCCGAGTATCCTTTGGACTCGGCTCTCATCCTCGGCGTGAACGAGAATCCGTTTGCGCATATCGAAGCATGTGGCTGTCTTCAAACGTGAAGCGTTCAGGTCCTCTGCCGTCTGTAACAGCAGATCATACCTCCTCGGTTGCTTTGCATCTGTCGACACGCCTTGTGCGATATCAAGATACTTTTTCCCGGACAGGACTTTCTCGCCGACAACCAGACCGGGGCGAGGTTGCCCGTCGCCCCGCTGAGCGCCGCGCAAAGGGAACACGCAAAGAACTGTTTGGCCCACCGATGTACCAACTTCTTCCGGCAACCTTGCGGCTTGTGGTCTCACCGAGGGCGCGTCAGGTGCGAGGTCACCCGACAGGCCTTCTTCCTGACGCTCCACAGCCGCAAATGGATCCGAGATCACCGGACGTCGAACCTTGGCCGTCACATTTTTCTGGTCCTCGTCAGCGAAGATCAGCAAGTGTTGAAAGGCGCGCATGGCTTCTTCGCTGGCGGGCAAGGCCAAATCGTAGGCCATTTCCAAATCGACCAGTTGCGTTGCGCATTCCTGCGCGCTTCTCGATGGCGCATCGGTAAGGCTGCTCTTCGCTTGCAGATTCGCACCGTCCAAGCGTGCCTCGAACAGGATTTCTCCGGTATCGCTGTCAGCAACACGTACGCCCGCGATCTGCGCATCGTCCTGCAACTCGATATCAACCGCAGCAGTTGGCAACAGGAGGGCCGAGCATCCCGTGATGAGCGGAAAGCCGACCCCCTTTTCACGCCCGACCTTGATGCCGTAATCGACACGATCGAGCATGTCTTTCAACTCCAACAAACCGTCATCGGAGTAGTGACGATCGACTGTCGTCCCCTCGAGATGCCCCAGAATGCGTTGACGCACGCCCGTATCTACGCCCGCGTGCAAGAGCTTCGAGGCAAGCGTGCGCCGCATCGCGTACACATCCTCGTGCGGGCACTCGATCTTCAGGGTTCGGAAGATATTGCGCAGCCGCCCGCCGAAAATCTGGGATTTCTTGTCGTGTGATTTGTCTTCCGGAATCTCCGGAAACGCCCAGATTTTCTTTTGCCTGATCTGGAAGCGAACCCATTGCAGGAACCCCAGATCCAGCAGAAGCTGAGGGATGGGAATAGAGCGCCGGGACTGCTCGTTCTTCAACAAGGAATACGTGTCCGCGACCTCGATACAATAGACGCCGTTCCGGCGCACAACAGCTGTCAAAGGCAACTGCAGGATTTCCTCCGGCCGGACCCCCATTGTGATCATGATCAAAGGCACCCAGTAGAGCGCATCCCTGACGATGACCCGCTTGCGCCCGCGCGCCCGGCGTCCCCGCTGTTTTTCCGAACTTGCCCCTCGATAAATCGGCGAAAGCAACAGCTTCGCAATATGCTCGATCGACCAGGAACGGCGCCGTTTCGGACGGGAAACGCGCCGGGGCAGACCGCATGAGGTTTTCGCGTTCTTGTGCCACTTGGCGATCGCGTCTTTCAACTGCTTGTGCGACGGCACGATCCGCTCGTCATCGTCGAGGTCGCGACCAACACGGCGGTTTCCGAGTGCGGCCGCGACGATCCTCTGGAACATGTCCCTCTGAACGATGAGATAGCCGTCAGTAAGGCGCGGGGTCAGGTCGTCGACAAGGCGCCGCCGCTTGTCGGGACGGGAAAGACTGTCATCCGCCAGAACCGCCTCGATGATAGCGGCGTCCCGCTCATCGGCGAGGATGCGCTCTTCACTCGGTCGCAGATCCCGCCCCTCCTGGTTGAACCGGTTCTTGCCGTGGCTTTTTCCCCAGTGCTTCGGCATCCACCAAAGAAACTCGAGGAATTCCTCAACTCGACCGTAGGTCAGCGTCGTCATCGCGATATCGCCGAAATGATCAAGCGCCAAGACGCCGACGGTTCGGATCTTGACCTCAACCGAGGCCGGGGCGGCATCCGCGGCTTTCTCGACAGCCTCCGACAGCCTCATCGGTGGCCTCAACGCGTCCCTACGGGGGAGCAGATCATGCTGGGCGAGAAGATCGCGCCCGAGGTGCAGCGGATCGTCGCAAGTCTCCTCAACCTCGGCCTCCAGTTCCAGGAGCCGCAGACGTGTCAGCAAGAGCTGCCGGGCAATAGCCGGTTGTGAAAGGTCCTGCGCCTGGATCTCGAACCCTGCGACACAAGGGGCCGCGACGGCGGGTGCGGTGGACCAGTCGCGCTGGCGCAAGGCGAGTTTTATCTCCCTGAGTTCCGCCTCGATGGCCGGCAGGCGCTCGGTGTCCAGTGTCGAGGCCACAGGTGCCTCGAGATCTTCCATCATCTTCTGCACAGCGCTGCGCACCATCTCGCGCAGCAGCGATCGAGTCGTTTCGGCACAGACTGGCCGGTCGGCAAGACAAGCGATCAATTCCCGTTCTCCCTCTTCCACAGCCGCACGCAGTCTGCAGGACCGCGCGGCGGCGACGGAGAGAACGTCGGTACGAAGAGAAACAGACAGAAACGCGGGCGCGCCCAGTTTTTTCAGTCTCTCCGGCCAACGCCGCCGAAATTGGAAGATTTGGTTTCTTCGGACGAGGTGCAGCCCCCATTTCCTGCGGGCATCACGCCGGCCACACCCCCGGGAATGTGAAGCAGTTTGTGAAGCACCGCGATGTGCAGACGGGAGGCTGGCCGCTTGATCACGGCTATCCCATTGGGAAGTATGCATTTTTTCAGGATCATGGCTGGGGTGGTAGGATTCGAACCTACGATACACGGTACCAAAAACCGCTGCCTTACCACTTGGCTACACCCCAACGGTGAGCGGCTAATTACTCGGCTTGTCCGGGCTGTTCAAGGGCCATCTGGCAAAAAAATCGGCCCGAATGCGTGTTTCTCGACTCAGGCCGATTCAGTCGCGGATTTCATCCGGGGAAACGCCCCAGAGATGCGCCTTGCGCGCCCAGCCGCGATAGCCTCCGGCCGAGATGCGGCACCAGTCGGGGGTGCAGTCGCCAAGGCGCGCGACCACGCCGAGTTCGAATCGCGCGGCCAGCGGCGCAGCGTCGTCCGGGCGGGTGTGAATCGGCAGCAGGTCCATCTCGACCAGCACCGTGCGCACCCCCGACAGCAGCGCGTAATGCACCCAGCCGCCAGCGCCGTCGCGGTCCTGCACACGTCGCCAGTGGCCATGCTCGGCGGTCACCTGCAACGGCATGTCACGGCGCTTGAAGACCCAGTCGATCCGGTGGGTCAGAGACGGGCCGCGTCGCACGTTGCCCTCGCTGGCCTTCAGCGACACGAAACGCGGCAGCGGAAGGTTCGTCACCGGACCGCGCGCGCCGGTTTGCTGCGCCAGGCCGGCGCCGGCCAGCAGCACCACGAGAACCATCGCCACGGCATGGCGTATCAGCTGATTGAATACACTCACAGACGGTCTGCCCGTTCTCTCTGGTCGCCTCATCACGGAAAGCCTGCGTCAATTGCGCATGGGGTTCTTGTGCCCCGACGGTTCCTGCGCCACGATGCCACGGAACAGGCCGGTTTGAAAAGCATCGGAGGAGCATAAGTGCCAAGAGAACGGTTGAGTGTTGTCGTCACGCGACGGTTGCCGGGGGCGGTGGAAACCCGGTTGAGCGAGTTGTTCGACGTGCGCCTGCGCGAGGATGATACGCCGATGACCCGCGCCGAACTGGTCGAGGCCGTGAAAACAGCCGATGTGCTGGTGCCCACGCTGACCGACAACATCGACGCGGGCCTGATCGCCCAGGCCAGCGATAAGCTCAAGCTCATCGCCAACTACGGCGCCGGGGTGGATCACATCGACGTGGCCACCGCGCGCCAGCGCGGGGTCCTGGTGTCGAACACCCCCGGGGTGGTCACCGACGATACCGCCGACATGACCATCGCGCTGATCCTCGCGGTGACCCGCCGGATCCCCGAGGGGCTGGCGCTGATGCAAAAGGGCGACTGGGGCGGCTGGGCCCCGACCGCGATGCTGGGCGGCCGGATCGGCGGCCGGCGGCTGGGCATTCTCGGCATGGGCCGGATCGGCCAGGCTGTGGCCCGGCGCGCTGCCGCCTTCGGCATGCAGGTGCATTACCACAACCGTCGCCGCCTGCGCCCCGAGATCGAAGAGGCGCATGAGGCCACCTATTGGGACAGCCTCGACCAGATGGTGGCCCGGATGGACGTGATCTCGATCAACTGCCCGTCGACGCCCAGCACCTTTCACCTGATGAACGCGCGCCGTCTCAAGCTGATGAAGCCCAGCGCGGTGATCGTGAACACCTCGCGTGGCGAGGTGATCGACGAGAACGCGCTGACCCGGATGATCCGCGCGGGAGAGATCGCCGGTGCCGGGCTCGACGTGTACGAACAGGGCGCCAAGGCGAATCCGCGCCTGCGCGAACTGCCCAACGTCGTGTTGCTGCCGCACATGGGCTCGGCCACGGTCGAGGGGCGGATGGAGATGGGTGAAAAGGTCATCATCAACATCAAGACCTTCGAGGATGGCCATCGCCCGCCCGACCAGGTGGTACCGGCAATGCTGTGAGGCCATGCGCGCCTTCATCGCCATCGACCTGCCCGAGGAGGTGACGGCGGCGCTGGTGCGGCTTCAATCCCTGCTGCCCGCGGGGCGGCCGGTGGCCGAGGAGAACCTGCACCTGACCCTGGCCTTTCTGGGCGATCAGTCAGAGGCCGTACTGGCGGCACTGCATTTTGAACTGGAAACGATCCGGGTGCAGCCCTTTGCGTTGGGGTTCTCCGGGCTCGGGGTGTTCGGCGGTGACCGGCCGCGCATCCTGTTTGCCGATGTGGGGACCGAACCCGCGCTTGCCGATCTGCATCGTCGGGTGACCGGGGCGCTGCACCGGGCCGGGGTCGCGGTACAGCGTGCCCGGTTCCACCCGCATGTAACGCTGGCCCGCTTCGGTAGCCGGGCCACGCCCGGGACCGCCGCCCGCCTGCACCGGTTCCTGTCCGATCACGGCGATACCCCCCTGCCCTCTTTCCCGGTGACGGGTTTCGGCCTCTACGAATCCACCCTGCATCCCTCCGGCGCGCGGTATAACCTGTTGGCGCGCTACCCGTTGGGATAAACGCCGGCGCGCCCCGAGGAGGGGCCACCGAAATGGAAGGGCGCGCATTTCCCGACAACCACGCCGCGATTGCCAGACCGCCCCGATCCGCTACAGTTCCCGCATCCATCCGAAGGGAGAACCCCATGCGCCGTTTCGTGATCGCCTGTGCCGCCAGCCTCGCCCTTGCCACGCCGGGAACCGCCCAGCAGGCCGCCGATGCCGTCGCGCCGGAGACCGCGACCGAGGGCGTGTTCGCCCCGGCCTCCCCCGCCGTGGCAGCGGCACTGGCCGCGAAACGCGAGGGGCGGCCGGTGATGGCCCGGGACTGGATGATCGCGGCAGCCAACCCGCATGCGGCCGAGGCCGGGGCGGCGATCCTGGCCGATGGTGGCAGCGCCGCCGATGCCATGGTCGCCGCGCAGGCCGTGCTGGGGCTGGTTGAGCCGCAAAGCTCGGGCCTTGGCGGCGGCGCCTTCCTGGTCTGGTACGACGCGGCGAGCGGAAAGTTGACAACGTTGGACGGGCGCGAAACCGCCCCCCTCGCCGCCACGCCGACCCTGTTCCAGGACAACACCGGCGAACCGCTGGGGTTCTACGACGCGGTGGTTGGCGGGCGGTCCGTCGGCACGCCGGGCACACCGGCGCTCATGGCCGAGGCGCACCGCCGATGGGGGCGCAGCGCCTGGTCGACGCTGTTCGACGGCGCCATCGCCCTGGCCGAGGGCGGCTTTTCCGTCTCGCCCCGGCTGGCCGGGCTGGTGACCCGGGACGCCGACCGCTTGGCACGGTTCCCGGCCACCGCGGCCTATTTCCTGCCCGGCGGCCAACCGGTGACTGCGGGGCAGGCTCTGACGAACCCCGCCTATGCCGACACGCTGCGCCAGCTGGCCTCCAAGGGGGCCGAGGCCTTTTATTCCGGCCCCATCGCCACCGACATCGCTCGTACGGTGCAGAGCGCCGCGGGCAATCCCGGCGTGCTGTCGCAGGTGGATCTGTCGCTCTACCAGGTGCGCGAACGCCCGCCCGCCTGCGTTTCCTACCGCGCGCATGAGGTCTGCGGCATGGGGCCGCCATCCTCTGGCGCACTCACCGTCGGCCAGATCCTCGGCATGCTGGACACCCGCCCCCTGCCCGGCCCGCAGGATCCCGAGGCCTGGCGGCTGATCGGTGATGCCTCGCGCCTCGCCTTTGCCGACCGGGGCCGCTACATGGCCGACGCCGATTTCGTGCCGATGCCGACAAAGGGGCTGATTGACCCGGCCTACCTTGCCGCGCGCGCCGAACTGCTCCGGGGCGATGACGCGCTGCCCGAGGTGGCGCCGGGCAAACCCGAGTTCGACCACGCGCGGAACTGGGCCGATGACGAGGCGATCGAGTTTCCCTCGACATCGCATATCACCATCGTCGACCGGTTCGGCAACGTGCTGTCGATGACGACGACGATCGAGAACGCCTTCGGGTCGCGGCTGATGGTGCGAGGATTCCTGCTGAACAACGAGTTGACCGATTTCTCCTTTCGCAGCCACCGCGACGGCGTGCCCATTGCCAACCGGGTCGAGCCGGGCAAGCGGCCGCGCTCCTCGATGGCGCCGACCATCGTGATGGAGGACGGCCGCCCCGTCCTCGCCCTCGGCTCCCCGGGTGGCAGCCGGATCATCGGCTATGTTGCCCAGGCCTTGATCGCCTGGCTGGATTGGGGATTAGACGTGCAGCAGGTGGTGTCGCAGCCCCATGCGGTCAACCGCTTCGGCACCTATGACCTCGAGGCCGGCACACCCGCCGAGGCGCTTCAGGCCCCGCTGCAGGCGCTGGGATACGAGGTGACCCTGAGGGATCTGAACTCCGGCCTGCATGCCATCGAGATCGGCGAGACCCTGCGCGGTGGCGCCGATCCGCGCCGCGAGGGGATCGCGTTGGGGCGCTGAAACACACGCTCCTTGCCCCCGGCCCGCAGATCGGGCAATTTCCCCGGCATATTCCCCAATCTAGGAGCCTACCAATGGTCCAGGCCACAGCCCTGCCGCGCAACGAAACCGGAATCGAAACCGTTGTGGGCATCCTGAAACAGCGCCTCGGGGACCGATGCCAGACCGGGGCGGCGATCCGTGAACAGCACGGCCACACCACCACCTATATCCAGAACCAGTCCCCCGATGCCGTGGTGTTCCCGCACAGCACCGAGGAGGTCTCGGAGATCGTCAAGACCTGCGCCGCGCACAAGGTGCCGGTGATCCCCTTTGGCACCGGCACCTCGCTGGAGGGGCATGTGAACGCCCCCGCCGGCGGCATCTCGGTCGACCTGATGCAGATGAACAAGATCCTCGCCGTGCATCCCGGCGATCTCGACTGCGTGGTACAGCCCGGCGTCACCCGCGAGGATCTGAACACCCACCTGCGCGACCAGGGCCTGTTCTTTCCCATCGACCCGGGCGCCAACGCCAGCCTCGGCGGCATGGCCTCGACCCGGGCCTCGGGCACCAACGCGGTGCGCTATGGCACCATGAAGGACAACGTCCTCGCGCTCGAGGTGGTGATGCCCGACGGCGGGGTGATCCGCACCGCCCAGCGCGCCAAGAAAAGCTCGGCCGGCTATGACCTTACCCGCCTGATGGTCGGCGCCGAGGGCACCCTTGGCCTGATCACCGAGGTCACCCTGCGCCTGCAGGGCATCCCCGAGGCGATCTCCTCGGCGCGCTGCTCCTTCCCCAGTGTCGACGCCGCCTGCCAAGCGGTGATCATGACCATCCAGTACGGCATCCCCGTTGCCCGGATGGAGCTTCTGGACGCGCTGAGCGTGGGCGCCGCCAACACCTATTCCAAGCTGGACCTCCCGGAAACGCCGCTGCTGCTGCTGGAGTTCCACGGCTCGGAAACCGGTGTGGTCGAACAAGCCGAAACCTTCCAGGGGATCGCCGAGGAGTTCGGCGGCAGCGGCTTTGCCGCCACCACCAGCACCGAGGAACGCAACAAGCTGTGGCAGGCGCGCCATGACATGTACTGGGCCAGCCACGGGTTGCGCCCTGGCGCCAAGGGGCTGTCGACGGATGTCTGTGTTCCGATCTCGAAACTGGCCGAATGCGTCGGCGCCGCGGCGGCCAAGGCCGAGGAGCTGGGCCTGATCTCGCCCATCGTCGGGCATGTGGGCGACGGCAATTTCCATTGCCTGCCGCTGATCGACATGGATAACCCTGAGGAGATCGAGAAGGCCGAGGAATTCGTCGGCTGGCTGAACGACCTGGCGATCTCGATGGACGGCACCTGCACCGGTGAACATGGCATCGGCCAGGGCAAGCGGCCCTATCTGGAAAAGGAATTGGGTGCGGCCACGCGCTACATGGCCGCGATCAAGTCGGCGCTTGATCCCGACAACATCATGAACCCGGGCAAGATCATCTGACCGGGGCGAGGTCATCTGACAGGGGCGGGACGCGCCCCTGGCGCGTGGCCTCCGGCGGGAGGATTTGAAAAGAGAAGAAGGGGCGGCGCGGCCGCCCTTTTTCGTTGCGTCGAAATCGCCGCGAGGTCGGTTTTGCCGCAAATCCTGTCGGATGGCCTCTGAGCCGCTCTGCGCGCATGGCATACATCAGGGACAACAGACTCAATTCCGGAGCGCGGTATCATGAAGACCCATGTCAAAGCCCTGGTCGTCGGCGGTGGTGCCGTCGGCGCCTCGATCGCCTATCACCTCGCTCGCGCCGGCTGGTCCGACGTGATGCTGCTGGAGCGCGACGAGCTGACCAGCGGCTCGACCTGGCACGCGGCGGGGCTGCTGCCGCTGTTCAACATGGGCTACGCCACCAGCCACATCCACGACTACAGCGTGAAGTTCTACAAGACGCTGGAAGAAGAGACCGGCCTCAACGCCGGCTTTGCCGTGGTCGGCAACCTGCGCATGGCCCAGAGCGACGCGCGGATCGACGAATACAGGCTCTATGCCTCGACCGCCGAAACCGTGGGCATCCCCTATGAATGGCTCACCCCGGCGCAGATCAAGGAACGCTGGCCACTGGTGCGCACCGAGGATCTGAAAGGCGCGATCTTTCACCCCACCGACGGCTACATCAATCCCGCCGACGTCACCCAGGCGATGGCCAAGGGCGCGCGCCAGCGCGGCGTCGAAATCGTGCGCAAATGGCAGGTCGACGGTTACGAATGGACCGGCAGCGACTGGCGCGTCACCGTTACCCGGATGGTGGAAAAGGGCGGCAACCTCGTCCCGTCGGAGGAACAGCAGGTGATCACCGCCGAACATGTGGTCACCGCCACCGGCAACCATGCGCAGCGCACCGCGCGGCTGCTGGGGCTGAAGATCCCCGCGATCCCGGTGGAGCACCAGTATATCGTGACCGAGCCCGACCCGGCGCTGGTGGACTACCGCAAGACCCGGCCCGAACACCCGGTCCTGCGCGACGCCGACGCCAAGTGGTACGTGCGCGAAGAACGCGGCGGCTGGATCCTTGGCCCCTATGAGCGCAATGCGCCGGCCCGATTCCTCTACGACGTGCCTGAAGGCTTCCGCGCCGACCTCTTCCCGCTCGACCTGGAGCGGATCGAGGAGGAATACATGAGCATGATCCACCGCATCCCCAGCTCGGAGACGGTGGGGCTCAAGGACGATTTCAACGGCCCGATCTGCTATACGCCCGACGGCAACCCGCTGGTGGGCCCGGCACCGGGGCTGCGCAACATGTGGCTGGCCGAGGGGTTTTCCTTTGGCATCACGGCGGCCGGCGGCACCGGGTATTACCTCGCCCAGATGATGGTCGAGGGCGAGGCCGAGATCGACATGGCCAGCCTCGACCCCAAGCGCTACGGGTCCTGGATGACGACCGAATACGCCGCCCGCAAGAACGAGGAGGCCTATGAGCATGTCTACATCCTCCACCACCCGGACGAAGAACGCCCCGCCTGCCGCCCGCTGCGCACCGCCCCCGCCTATGACCGGCAAAAGGCGCTGGGGGCGCAGTTCGGCTGTGTGAACGGCTGGGAGCGGCCCAATTATTACGGTCCGTTGAATGCACCCGACAGCTTTGACCACGACGCCCGCAGCTTTCGCCGCGGCGGCTGGTGGCAATATGCGGTCGAGGAGGCCAAGGCGGTGCGCGAGGGTGTCGGCCTGATCGACGCCACCGCCTTTACCAAGCATGTGGTCAAGGGGCCCGGGGCCACGCAGTTCCTCGACTGGTTCACCTGCAACAAGCTGCCCAAGGTGGGGCGCATCAACCTGACCTATGCGCTGACCTCTGCCGGCACCACGCGGACCGAGTACACCATCGTGCGGCTGGGCGAGGATGAATACTACCTCGTCTCCGCCGGCGCCTGGAGCGCCTATGACGCGGATTACCTGCGCAAGGCGGCCGCGGACAAGGCCGCCGAGTTCGGCTATATCGAGATCCAGGATGTCACCAGCCAATGGGGTGTCCTCGCCATCGCCGGGCCGAAATCCCGCGACGTGCTGAACGAGATCGTCAAGGATGCCGATCCCGCGACTGTGCTGTCGAACAAGCGTTTCCCCTGGCTGTCGATGCGCGAGATCGAGCTGGGCATGTGCCCGGTGCGCGCGATCCGTGTCGCCTATACCGGCGAGCTGGGGTGGGAGTTGCATCACCCGATGGAGATGCAGAACTATCTCTGGGATCAGCTCATGGCGGCGGGGGAAAAGCACGGCATGAAGCTGGTCGGCGCACGGGCGCAGAACTGGCTGCGCCAGGAAAAATCCTATCGCGCCTTCGGCACCGAACTGGGCCGCGACGCCACCCCGCTCGAGGCGGACCTGCCGCGCTTCGTGGATCTGTCGAAAGAGTTTCATGGCAAATCGGCATTGGAGGCCAAGGGCATTCGCTCAAAATGTTGCACCCTGCTGATCGACGGGCCCGACGATGCCGATCCCTGGGGGCGCGAGGCGCTCTATGATGGCGACACCAAGGTCGGGCGTCTGACCTCGGGCGGCTATTCCGTGGCCTTCGGCAAATCCATCGGCATGGGCTATGTCAAACCCGAGCTTGCCGTGCCGGGCACCAGGCTCAAGGTGCGGATGTTCGACCAGTTGTGGGAGGCCGAGGTGGTCGCGGACAGCCCCTATGATCCCAAGAACGAGACCATCCGCAAGGACGGCTGAGCGAAACCGAACCGAGGCCGGGGCGCCAAGCGCCCCGGTGCCTCCTGCGGGCGAATTTGACAAAGAGAAGAAGCGGGGCCGGCCTAGCCCATCAGGGCGCGGGCCAGCGCGTTTTGCCGCTCGATCACGCGCGGCAGGTCGAGGGTGGCGATCTGCCCGTCGCGCACCACCTGCCGGCCCTCGACGAAGAGGTGTTTGACGCGGGAGGGGCCGGCCAGCAGCAGCGCGGCGGGGTCCCAGCTCCCGGCGCTGTCGATGCCGGTCACGTCCCAGAGCGCGATATCGGCGCGCTTGCCTACCTCGAGCCGGCCGCAGTCGGGCCGGCCCAGCACGTCGGCGCCGCCCCGCGTGGCGATCTCCAGCGCCTCGCGGGCGCTCATCGCGTTGGCGCCGTTGGCCACCCGCTGCAACAACATTGCCTGCCGCGCCTCCTGCACCAGGTTGCCGGTGTCGTTGCTGGCCGAGCCATCGACGCCCAGCCCCACCCGCAGGCCGGCATCGCGCATCGCGCGAATCGGCGCGATGCCGCTGCCCAGTCGACAGTTGGAACAGGGGCAATGGGCAACGCCGGTCTGGCTGCGGGCGAAAAGGTCGATCTCCTGCCCGTCCAGCTTGACGCAATGGGCATGCCAGACATCCGGTCCGGTCCAGCCCAGATCCTCGGCGTACTGGCCCGGACGGCAGCCGAAATGGGCGATGCTATAGGCTATATCCTCGTCGTTCTCAGCCAGGTGGGTATGCAGCATCACGCCCTTGTCGCGGGCCAGAAGCGCAGCGTCGCGCATCAGGTCGCGACTGACCGAGAAGGGCGAACAGGGGGCGATGCCGACGCGTACCATCGCGCCCTCGGCCGGGTCGTGAAAAGCATCAATTACCCGGACCGCATCGGCGAGGATATCCGCCTCGCGTTCCACCAGCGCGTCGGGCGGCAGGCCGCCGTCGCTCTCGCCGATGCTCATGGCGCCGCGGGTGGGGTGAAAGCGCAGCCCGATCTCCCCCGCCGCGGCGATGGTATCGTCGAGCCGCGCCCCGTTCGGGTAGAGATAGAGGTGATCGGAGGTCAGCGTGCAGCCCGAGAGCGCCAGTTCGGCCAGCCCGGTGAGGGCCGAGACATGCACCTCTTCGGGACCGAAACGCGCCCAGATCGGGTAGAGCGTTTGCAGCCAGCCGAACAGAAGCGCATCCTGCCCGCCGGGCACCGCGCGGGTCAGGCTCTGGTACAAGTGGTGGTGGGTGTTGACGAGGCCGGGGGTGACGACGCAGCCGGTGGCCAAGACCACCTCGCCCTTGGTTTCGAGATCGGGGCCGATGGCAGCAATGGCGCCGTCACGGATCAGGAGATCGGCGCCCGCCAGCTCGCGGCGTTGGTCATCCATCGTCAGGAGGGATTCGGCATTTCGGATCAGGATTTCGGTCATTCGTGCACACTCCGGTCTGGCCCGTTTCGATTGCGAAGTGTGACAGGGGCGCCGACAGAACACGGACAAAGGACTCGGCGCGGGGCGAGGATACTGGCCGTGGATCGTGGGTGCAAGCGAACCTAGGTCCGGCGCAGGATCTCCAGCGCGGCGGCGTGCAGCGTGGCGTTGGCGGCGGCGAGCACGCGGCCACCCTCATGGACCGGACCTCCCTGCCAATCGGTCACCATGCCGCCGGCGGCCTCGATCACCGCGATCGGCGCCTGGATGTCATAGGCGTTAAGCCCGGCTTCGATCACCAGGTCGATCTGGCCCGCCGCGAGCAAGGCATAGGCATAGCAGTCCATGCCATAGCGGGTCAGGCGCACCTGTTCGGCCACCGCCTGGAACCCGGCGCGTTCCTCTGGCGTGCCGACCTCGGGGAAGGTGGAGAACAGAATCGCGCGGTCCAGCGTTTCGGTGGATCGGGTGGACAGCGCCACGCGCCCGCGCGGGCCGTCGAGAACCGCCAATCCGGGCGCACCGATGAACCGCTCTTGCGTATAGGGCTGGTCGATGATGCCCAGGACCGGGCCGTTTGCCTCGGACAGGGCAATCAGCACCCCCCAGGTCGGCGTGCCGCTGAGGAACCCACGGGTGCCGTCGATCGGGTCCAGCACCCAGGTCCGCCCGCTGGTGCCGGGCCGGGCGCCGAATTCCTCGCCCAGGATGGCGTCGTCGGGCCGGTGGTGCATGAGGATATCCCGCATCGCCGCCTCGGCGGCGCGGTCGGCCTCGGTCACCGGATCGAAACCGTCGGCCTGCTTGTTCTCCGCCACCAGCTCGGGGTTCCGGAAATAGGGCAGGATCACCGCGCGGGCGGCCTCCGCGAGAATTTCGGCGATTTCGAGATCGGTTGGGGCGGCCTGTGTCATGGCCGTTCAGGTGCCACGCGGCGACGGCGGATGCAAGCGCCGCGCAGCCCTTGCTCAGGCGACGTCGCTGAGCACCCGCGCCAGATCGAACAGGCGGCGACGCTGGTTTTCCGGGATCGCGTAGTAGGAGCGGACCAGGTCCAGCGCCTCCTTGTCCCCCAGCAGATCTGCCGGCACCTTGGGCTTGTCGCTGTCCGCGCTCACCGTTTCCTCCAGCCCCTCGAAAAAGAAACTGACCGGAACCTCGAGCGCCTCGGCGATATCCCATAGCCGGGATGCACTGATCCGGTTGGCCCCGGTCTCGTACTTCTGGATCTGCTGGAACTTGATCCCGACCTGCTCCGCCAGTTGCTGCTGTGTCATGCCGACCAGCCAACGGCGATGCCGGACTCTCTTGCCGACGTGTACGTCAACCCGATGTGGCATGGCTTTCTCCTTGAATGTCACAAACGACCTTTCGAAACTGCCTATGTAAGGCTCGGGATCGTCTCCTCCAGACACACCCGCGATTTTCTTCGCATATGTGCAGGCGGCCCGAATATACATTCCCAAATGTAAGGCGATTTGCCGTTTCACACAAGACAGTTGATTTCCATCAGCGATATTTGTCCCTGTGGTTGTGATTTTCCGCCCCCGGGCACCGGTTTGACATGGCCACGTCATTTCCCGCAAATGCCTTGAAAACCCAAGGGGAACTCATGCGCGCCTATCGAATGGACCTCCCGGGCGGACCCGCCCGACTGTGCGATCAGCCGATTCCGAATCCCGGCCCGGGGCAGATCCGGTTGCAGATTCGGGCCTGCGGGCTGAATTTCGCCGATCTGCTTATGCAGAAGGGCACCTATCAGGATACGCCCGACCTTCCCTTCACCCTTGGCATGGAGGTGGCCGGGGTGGTGGACGCCGTCGGGGATGGGGTGACCACACCCCAGGTCGGCGACCGGGTGGCGGTCTATGCAGGTCAGGGCGGGTTGGCGGAGTACGGCGTGTTCGACGCGGTGCGGGCGGTGCGGATTCCCGACGAGATGCCGTTTGACCATGCCGCCGCCTTCCAGATCGCCTATGGCACCAGCCACATGGCGCTGGACCACCGGGCGCGGTTGCAGCCCGGCGAGACCCTTGTCGTGACCGGCGCGGCCGGCGGGGTCGGGCTGACGGCGGTGGAGATCGGCAAGCTGATGGGCGCCAGGGTGATCGCCCAGGCCCGTGGCGCCGACAAACTGGAGGTCGCGCGCGCGGCAGGGGCCGATCACCTGATCGACGCCTCCGAGGACCTGCGCGCCCGGGTGCTGGAGTTGGGCGGCGCCGATGTCGTTTATGACGCGGTGGGCGGGGACACCTTCAAGGCCGCCTTCCGCGCCTGCAACCCCGAGGCGCGGCTGCTGCCGATCGGCTTTGCCGGGGGCGAGGTGCCGCAGATCCCGGCCAATCACCTGCTGGTCAAGAACCTGACCGTGATCGGGTTCTACATCGGCGGGTACCTGAAGTTCCGCCCCGAGGCGGTGGCAGACAGCCTGCGCACGCTTCTGGACTGGTACCGGCAGGGCCGCCTGAAACCGCATGTCAGCCACCTGTTGCCACTGGAGCAGGTCGAGGAGGGCATGACGCTGCTGCGCGAGCGGCGCGCCACCGGCAAGGTGGTGATCACGCCCTAGGGCGCCCGACCCCGCCCCTACCCCACCACGCGCAGCGGCGATGCGGCATGACCGCGGATGGTCTGGCGAATCAGGGCCGCCAGTTCACCGACCAGCGGGTTGCCCCCCAGGTCCCGCACATAAAGGTTGATCTTGTGCGCCGGCAGATCGGGCAGCGCGGACCCGTGATCGACCTGCTCCAGGAAGCGCGGCTCGGAGCCGTCGAGCATGGCGGTCAGGGCCAGATCGGCGCTGACCGTGGCCTCGATGGTGCGGTCGGAGTCCGCTTCCACCGCCATTTCCCAGTCGATGCCGGCGGCGTTCAGCGCCTCGATCGCCTCGGGGCGGAACATGCACTGCCGCCCGAACGCCAGCCGCAGCGGGCGCTGCCGCCAGCAGGAGCCGCCCTGCGCGCCGACCCAGTTCAACGGCAGTTCCGCGATCGTCTCGCTACCCTCGCTGGTGGTCGGTTCGGTGGTCAGGATCAGGTCACACTCCCCCCGGCCATAGGCATGCTTGAGCTGCCGGCTGTAAGAGGAAAGGAGCTGGACCTTGACCCGTGGAAACGCGGCGTTGAACCGCTTCAACACGCTGGGGATCGCCGGGTAGACGATGTCATGGGGCACGCCCAGCACGATTTCACCCTCGAAGGCCTGGTCGGTGAGCCGCCCGATCACCTCGTCGTTGAGCGCCACCATCCGCCGGGCATAACCCAGAAGCTGATCACCGGCGGCGGTCAGCGCGATGGTCCGCCCGGACCGGTCCAGCAATTGCAGCCCCAGCAATTCCTCCAGCCGCTTGAGCTGCATCGACACCGCCGACTGGGTCAGGTGCAGATAGCCCGCCGCGCGGGTCACGCCACCATTGTCGGCGACCGCGACGAAGGACCGGAGCGTGGTGATGTCGAGATTTCGCATGATCAAATCCTGTGATGAAAGGGATCAAAAACATTCGCTTTTAAAATGCACCATACTCCACCATATAAATCAAGAAATTTGATTGAACTCCTGAAACACATCACAGATCAAGGAAGGACACGAGACATGACCTATACAACCGCCTCCCACCGCCACACCTCCCGCCGCCCCTCGGTGCTCCGCACCTTGGGCCGCCTCGTGGCAGTCTGGCGTCAGCGGCAGATGCTCAAGGATCTTGACGACCGCGCCCTGCAGGATATCGGCCTGACCCGCGAAGAGGCCCATGCCGAGGCGCGCCGCACGTTCTGGGACGCCCCCGAAACCTGGCGCTGCTGATTCGACCCTCTCCCCTCGACTGAATCCGGCCGACCGGCCGCGCGCCATCGCAGGTGCGCGGCCATTTTCGCTGCGTGAATGACGGAAAATCCATCGGATTTCCTTGAAAACTCAGCCATCTCCTCCAATATTCACACATGAATGCCGTCCGCGCCTGCGGGCGGAGCAACCGGCTTTAATGGAGACCATGAATGGCTGAATTCGACACAATCCGGACGGCTGCCGGCGCGCGCACTGCCCAGATTGACGCGGGTCTGCGCGCCCATATGAACAAGGTCTACGGCACCATGTCCGTGGGCATGCTTCTGACCTTTGCCGTGGCTTGGGCCGTGGGCAGCAGCCCGCAACTGCTGGGCGTGTTCCGCGACCCGATGACCCTGCAACCCAATATCCTGGGGTGGATCGTCATGTTCGCCCCGCTGATCATGGTGTTCGCCTTCGGCGCAGCCCTGAACCGCCTGTCGGCGGCCGGTGCGCAACTGTTCTTCTATGCCTTCGCGTCGGTCATGGGCCTGTCGCTGAGCTGGATCTTTGTCGCCTTCACCGGCTTTTCGATCGCCCAGGTGTTCCTGGTGACCTCGATCGCCTTCGCGGGCCTCAGCCTCTGGGGCTACACCACCCAAAAGGACCTGTCCGGCATGGGCACCTTCCTGATCATGGGCGTGATCGGTCTGGTCGTCGCCTCGATCATCAACATCTTTCTCGGCTCGCCCGCGATCATGTTCGCGATCTCGATCCTGGGGGTGCTGATCTTTGCCGGCCTGACCGCCTATGACACCCAGAAGATCAAGGCCACCTACCTGCAGCACGCCCACACCGGCGACAGCGAATGGCTGGGCAAGGCCGCCATCATGGGCGCGCTGAGCCTCTACCTGGACTTCATCAACATGTTCATGTTCCTTCTGCAACTGCTGGGCAACCGCGAGTAACAGCGACGAACCTGTACGTTTCGGGGGCCGGTCTGTACGACCGGCCCCTTTCTTTTGGGCCCGCTCGTTTTTCCCACTCAGCCCCGCGCGGCCAGTGCCAGCCCGTCGACCACCGCCGTGAACGCCTCGGATCGCAGGACCTCGGCGCCGGGGCACAACGCACGGGCCTCCTCCGACACGATGCGCATCAGGCTGGAGCCGCCGACAAGGATGATTCGCCCGATCTCCTCCGGCCCGACCCCGGCCAGCACCAGGGTTTCCGCCGCCGCCGCGCGCAGTGCGGCGCGGGTCTCGGACAGAGCCGTATCCAGGCTGTCGGGCGTCACCTCCTCGGCCAGACCGGGCGTGATGAACCGCATGTCGATGCGCCCACCGGCGCCGCCGCTGTTGGCGGCGATCTTGCCCCGCTCGACCGCGAAGGCCAGCTCGTGGCCCAGTTCCATCTCCAGTACTTCGGAAAAACGCGCTATCCTCTCGCGCTCGACCGCAAGGCGCGCCATGTCGTCCACCATCCGCCGCGTCTCGGGGGTGTAGAGAAAGGGGATCTTCGCCCAGGTCGCCAGGTCGACATAGGGTGCGCGCGGCACCGGCAGCAGCCCCGCGCCCATCTGGCGACGCAGTTGTCCGCCCAGCCCTAGGTGCGGCATCGCGTGGGTCATGGATACCGCGTGATCGAAATCGGTACCGCCAAGGCGGATGCCGTGGCTGGCCAGGATCTCGGGCCGCCCCGCGCCGGTCCGGAACACCGAGAAATCCGAGGTGCCGCCGCCGATGTCGACGATCAGCCCGATCTGCCCCTCCGCGCCCATGCCCTGGCAGGCGATGGCGGCGGCCTCAGGCTCGGGCAGGAAGTCGACCGAATCGAACCCGGCGGCGTGGTAGCAGGCACGCAGGTCGGCCTCGGCCTGGGTGTCCTTGTCTGGATCGGCGGTGTGAAAATGCACCGGCCGCCCCGACAGCGCCCGAACGAATCGCTGCCCGGTCACCGCCTCGGCGCGCTGGCGCAATTCCGACAGGAAATCGGCGATGATCCCGGACAGGGCACGACGATGGCCGCAGATCAGCCGCGTCTCATGCAACAGCGGCAGGCCCAGCACGCTTTTCAGCGCCCGCATGTACCGCCCCTCCTCGCCCCCGATCAGCGCCTCGGCCGCCGAGGTGCCCAGCCGCATGGCGCCCTTGTCCTCGGGAAAGAACACGGCCGTGGGCAGGGTTTCGTTCCCGCGCTCGATGGGAATGCGAAAGACCCCCTGCGCGGTGGCGAGGGCCGCCGCGGAATTGGAGGTTCCGAAGTCGATGGCAAGGGTCTGTGTCGGCATGGTGCAGGCGTCCCGGAAAGGGGGCCGCTGCTACCCTGTTCGGGCGACGAGCGCAAGCCGAGCCGGCAGAGACCCGGCGTCAGGCCCGGGGCCTAGCGGCAGTCGACCGGCACCGCCGCACCGGCCGATGCCGCCGGGCGTTCGCGCAGGTAGGCCGGGCCGGCGGTGACACATCCGGTCAGGCGCGGCACCGCGGCGGAAAACGCCGGGCCACTCCCGGCGGCAAGCTTGCCGCGCCGCCCCTCGGGCAGGCGCATCACCGCGTGCAGCAGACCGTTCACCTCGACCATGCTGAGCCGCACCGGCGCCCCGCCAAGGGTCGCGGGAATCGAATCGGCCGCCCCCTGCCCGCCATGGGCGATGGCAATGGCGGCCATTTCGGCGGGATCGCCGGTGGCGACCCGCAACCGTTGCGGCGGATGCGCCGCCAGCGCCTCGACCGGGCCGACCGCGCGACTGACGGTGTCACTGTCCTGGCTGGCCTCGGCACGTGGTTCACCGTCGATTCCGGTGAACCCGATGCCACGTTGATAGTTCGGGCCGTTGCAGGCGGCGAGCACGGTGCAGATCAGGCAGGCAGAGGCAAACAGGCGAGTCATGTCAGGGCCGTCGGTTGGGTCTGGTTGCGCCACGCTAGCGCCAAGCGGCCCCAAAACACAAGCGCCGGGCGAAAAACGCAAAAAGGCCGCGCAAAAGCGCGGCCCCCGCATCCGGCCAAGGCCGGTCGGATTGCAAGATTACTTGATCTTGCCTTCCTTGTACTCCACGTGCTTGCGCACGACGGGATCGTACTTACGCACCACCATCTTCTCGGTCATGGTGCGGGCGTTTTTCTTGGTCACGTAGAAGTGGCCGGTGCCCGCGGTCGAGTTCAGGCGGATCTTGATGGTCGTTGGTTTCGCCATTTCATCTCTCCTGCGCCGGGCACAGCCGCGCCCGTGAAATTCTCATGAAGCCTGCCTTTTAACGATGGCGCGCCCCGAGTCAACCGCGTTTTCGCCCGGCGGTGCCAAAGGTCGCGCAACCGACCGGCGGCGATGGCCGGTCGCCAGGGCGAACACCCGTTTTGAAGGGGGCGAGAAAGCCCTGGTGTGGAGAGAGAATAAGCGCGGAGGGCCTGTAAGCCGGATTTTGTTCAGGGGTTGCCCCCGTCGATGACCATTCATCTGGGACGCGACTCGCGTCGCGCCTCGTGCTGCCAACCCGACCCCTCTCGGCTGAAGCGGGCCTAGCGGCGGTTTCCCCTTGCGGGGACCGGCCCGCGCGGGGGTCCTATTTGGCATTGCTCCCGGTGGGGCTTGCCGTGCCGCCCCTGTTGCCAGCGGCGCGGTGGGCTCTTACCCCACCGTTTCATCCTTACCCCGGACGCATCCGGGGCGGTTTCATTTCTGTGGCGCTTTCCGTCGGGTTGCCCCGCCCGGGCGTTACCCGGCACCGTTGCTTCAGGGAGTCCGGACTTTCCTCGACGACACAAGGCCGCCGCGGCCATCCGGCCCTCCGCGCTGATGGGGGGATAGGGGGTCAGGGGGGCCGGCGTCAATGGGCAAAGGCCGGATCGGGTCGGTGCGGTGTCAGGTGCCGCGCATGGCGCCGCCCGCGGCCTCCTGCGCCGCCACGAAGCCCGCCAGCGCCTCCATGTCCGCCGGCGACAGCGGCCCCCTGCCCCAGGGCCGGAGACGGTGGCGCACCGCACTCAGCAGATCCCCGTCATCGGCCTCCGGATAGCCGGCCCGCCGCGCCAGCGCGCGAAAGCCCTGTGCCTCTGCAACACCGCCGGCCTGCGGATGATGCGCCAGCGCCAGCCCCTGCCGGGCCAGCCGCGACCAGTCAAAGCGCGGGCCGGGATCGCATTTGCGCCCCGGCGCCATGTCGGAATGGCCGATAACCCCCGCCGGGCCAATGCCCCAGCGGATCATGATCCCCGCCAGCAGCGCCTCCAGCGCCGAGATCTGCGGTTCGGAAAAGGGATGCGTGCCGAGATTGTCCAGTTCGATCCCGATGGAGCGCGAGTTGATGTCATCACAGCCCCGCCACGATCCGGCCCCGGCATGCCAGGCGCGGTCGGCCTCGCGCACCATCTGCCAGACCGTGCCATCGGCACCGATCAGGTAATGCGCCGAAACCTCGGCCGCCGGATCGCAGAGCCGCTCCAGCGCCGCACGGGCGCCCTTCATCGCGGTGTAATGCAGCACGATCAGAGACGGACGCAGCCCATCGCGCCGCGCGCCGAAATTGGGGGACGGATGCCAGAGCGGCGTCACCCGATCAGTTCTTGACCGCCTGGCGGAACGGCGCGGGATCCCAGCTGCAGGCATAGCCGTCACCATCGGGATCGAGGCCCATCCGGTCACGCTTGGGCCCGCCCTTGGACAGGAAGGCCATCTGCGCCAGGTCGGGCGAGCCGTACTTGGCGCAGTTGCGCTCCATCTTCGCCCTCGGGTTCGGGGTCAGCCCGCCGCGGGTGTAAAGCTGCACGCCGCGCGGATTGTTGGTCTTCAGCGCGTATTGCACGATGTTCGGCTGCTGGTCACCCGGTCGGCGTGGCACCTCGGTCGGGGCGATCTGGGTATAGAGCTGGCGGTTGTGGGCGATGCGCTCAGCGTCGCTCTGGATCGACTCGCGCGTGGAGACAGCCTGGAAATCGTTCTCGTCCGAGATCCCCGGGTTGTTGACCGCCGTGGGCGCGGGGTTCAAGGGGCTGGCCTGCAACGGCATCTGCCCGGAATTGGCGCGCGCCGCCTGCAGCGCGGCGGCGGTCTCGGCCGCGATATCGGCGGCACTGTCGCCGGTTTGCGCGGCGGAGGCGACCGCTGCGGTCTGCACCGGCTGCGTGCCTTGCGGCGATTGCTGGGCCGAAACGGTGCCCGCCGCCGAGAGCGGCTCGGACGACACAGCAAGCGGCGGGGCCACCCCGGTGGTGGTAGGCGCCAACCCGGCGAGCTGCGCCTCGCGGGCGCGCTGGGCCTCGACCGAAGTGTTGAACCCGACCCCTGCCGCGCTGTCCGGGATTGCCGGAGCACAGGCACTCAAACCGCCCATGATCAGGGCCGCATGGAGAAAACGCATGGCTGCTGTCCTGCCGTTCTTGCTCTTGTTGGCGGGCGTTTTACCACCATTTCTCCGGTTTGGCCACAAATCCGGCTGCCTGCTCCAGCGCGTAGGCGGTGTTCAGCAGATCGCCCTCTTCCCACGGGCGCCCGATCAGTTGCAGCCCCAGCGGCAGCCCCTGGCGGTCGACCCCGGTCGGAACCGCGATTCCGGGCAGCCCGGCAAGGTTCACGGTCACGGTGAAGACATCGTTGAGATACATCTGCACCGGGTCGGCCTGGCCCATCTCGCCCAGCCCGAAGGCCGCCGACGGCGTGGCCGGCGTCAGGATCGCGTCGACCCCTTGGGCAAAGGCGTCCTCGAAATCCTTCTTGATCAGGGTCCGCACCTTGCGGGCGCGGTTGTAATAGGCGTCGTAGAACCCCGCCGACAGCACGTAGGTGCCCACCATCACCCGGCGCTGAACCTCGGCGCCGAAGCCCTCGGCGCGGGTCTTTTCGTACATCTCGGTGATGCCGTCGCCCGCCTCCAGCGTGGCGCGGTGGCCATAGCGCACCCCGTCATAGCGCGCCAGGTTCGACGAGGCCTCGGCCGGGGCGATCACGTAATAAGCCGGCAGCGCGTACTTGGTGTGCGGCAGGCTGATGTCGACGATCTCGGCACCCGCCGATTTCAGCATCTCGGCGCCCTCGTGCCAGAGCGTCTCGATCTCTTCGGGCATGCCGTCCATGCGGTATTCCCGGGGAATGCCGATCTTCTTGCCCTTGATATCGCCGCTCAGCACCGCCTCGAAATCCGGCACCGCCAGGTCGACAGAGGTGGAATCCTTGGGATCGTGCCCGGCCATCGCACCCAGCATGATCGCCGCGTCGCGCACCGATTTGGTCATCGGCCCGGCCTGGTCGAGCGAAGAGGCAAAGGCCACCACGCCCCAGCGCGAGCAACGCCCGTAGGTGGGTTTGAGCCCGACGGTGCCGGTAAAGGCGGCGGGCTGGCGGATCGAACCGCCGGTATCGGTACCGGTCGCGGCCAGGCACAGGTCGGCGGCCACGGCGGCGGCCGATCCGCCCGAGGACCCGCCCGGCGTCAGCGCCGCATCGTCACCGCCACGCCGCCAGGGGCTGACCGCGTTGCCATAGACGCTGGTTTCGTTGGACGACCCCATGGCGAATTCGTCCATGTTGAGCTTGCCCAGCATCACCGCACCGGCATCGGCGAGTTGCTGGCTGACGGTCGATTCGTATTCCGGCAGGAAGCCTTCGAGGATGCGGCTGCCGGCCTGGCTGGGCACGCCCTTGGTGCAAAACAGGTCCTTGATCCCGATCGGCAGGCCGCACATCGCCGGGGCATCGCCCGCCTTGATCCGCGCGTCCGCTGCCCGGGCGCGCTCCAGCGCGACCTCCGGGGTCTTGTGCACGAAGGCGTTGAGCGCCCCCGCGCCCTCGATCTCGGACAGGCAGGCCTCGGTCAGCTCGACCGAGGTGACATCGCCCTTGCGCAGCGCGTCGCGCGCCTCGGCCAGGCCCAGTTTGTTCAGATCGCTCATGTCTTACTCCACCACCCTGGGCACCGCGAAGAACCCCTCGCGCGCATCGGGGGCATTGCTCAGGATCTTGTCCTGCTGGTTGCCGTCCGTCACCACGTCCTCGCGCCGTTTCAGCCGCATCGGCGTGACCCCGGTCATCGGCTCGACGCCCTCGACATCGACCTCGTTGAGCTGCTCGATGAAGCCGAGAATGGTGTTGAACTCGCCCGCAAGGGCGGGCAGCGCCTCCTCCTCGACCCGGATACGGGCAAGCTTGGCCACGCGGGCGGCGGTGCTTTCGTCAATCGACATGGAAGACCTCTCGTTGTATCCCTGCGGCGTTTACCCCTCCGGCGCGCCGCCTTCAAGACTGCGCTTCGCTCCGGTCCCCCGGAACGCCCCCGGCGGCCCCGACACTGTTGCCCTGAGACACGCAGATCCGGGCTAACGATCTGTCAATACACTTGCGTCAACTTGACCTGCGAATGGTCATTCTGCGGAGCATGCGCCCTGTCTGTCGTCGCCCCCAACGGAATTGCGAGTTTCCTCCGGGAGTTCGCCTGGCCGGCTGTCGATCCCGACGACAGGCTGACCTCGGCGCGGCGGCGGATCCTCACCTCGCTGTCGTTGATTGCCGCTGTCGCGGGCGTGATCGAGGGGCTGACCTGGTTCGACGAAACACATGGCCTTTCGCCGAGCCGCGCCGGCTGGACGCTCTGGTCCGCCTTTGCCTTTTTCATACCGCCTGCCATTCTGTGGTGGACCGGGCAACTGCGGGTCGCCTCCGTCGTCCTGGTCTCTTATTTCCTGTTCGTGATCGGGGTCCAGATGCTGTCGCCGGTGGGGCTGTCCTGGGCCATGGTTCTCAAGTTCTTCGTGGTTCCGCCGATTTCCATTGCCCTTCTTGGGCCACGAAACGGCGCCACCCTCAGCGTGGTAGTGGTCGCCTGCCTGGTCTGGCTGACCCATGGCACGATCCCGCGACCGATCGGCGTCATCCTGATCAACGTGATCGCCGCGACCACCATCGGCATCCTGATCTTTGTTTCCGAGATCGAGAAGACGACCAAACACCTCGACAGGCTGCGCCGCGAGGCGCAGGCGGCCGACCGTGCGAAATCCTTTTTCCTCGCCAATGTCAGCCATGAGATCCGCACCCCGCTGAACGGGGTGATCGGCGCCGTGCAACTGCTGGAGGACCAGGTTGCCACGCAGGACCAGAAGGAGCTGTTGCGCACCGCCGAGACCTCTGGCCGGGCGCTTTTGCGCATCGTCAACGACATCCTGGACTTCTCGCGGATCGTCGAACACGGGATCCGGCTGGAAAAGATCCCCTTCCGGCGCGAGGATCTGGTGACCAACGTGTTTTCCGCGCTGGCCGTTCCCGCCGAACAAAAGGGAATCACCCTGCGCCAGACCTTCGCCGAGGATGTGCCGCCCTACCTGGTCGGCGATCCGACGCGGCTGTCGCAGATCGTGATGAACTATGTCGGCAACGCGGTGAAATTCTCCGACGGCGGCACGGTGGAGGTCCGGGTGTCGCGCGAAGTTGCGCCGGACATCCCACACAAGGAGGTGGCCGCGCGCGAGATGATCCGCGTCGAGGTGCGCGACGAGGGGATCGGCCTGACCGAGGAGGCCGCCGCGCGAGTCTTCGAGACATTCGAACAGGCGGAAAACGCGACCGCGCGGATCTATGGCGGCACCGGGCTGGGGCTGCCCATCGCCCGCAACCTGGCCAAGCTTCACGGCGGCGAAACCGGGGTGCGCAGCACACCAGGCAAGGGCAGCACCTTCTGGTTCACCTTTCCGCTGGTCGCCGGCGCCCGCCCCACCGAACAGATCAGGGTGGCGCCCGCCCCGGGCCCTGCGCGGTTCGATCACGCCCGGGTCATGGTGGTCGAGGACAACAGGACCAACCAGTTCATCATCCGCAAGTTCCTGGCCAGGCTGGGGGTCGATCCCGAGATCGCCGCCGACGGGGTCGAGGCGGTCGAGGTCGCCGCGCGCCGGCGGTTCGAGCTGATCTTCATGGACATCCAGATGCCGCGCAAATCGGGCATCGAGGCCACCCGCGATATCCGCAAGGGCGGGTTGAACAAGGACACGCCCATCGTCGCGCTGTCGGCCAACGTGATGCCGGAACAAAGGGCCGCCTATCTCGCTGCCGGAATGAACGGTTGCATCGGCAAACCCTTCAATCTGGGCGATATCACCGCCAGCCTTGACCGGTTCGTCGTGCCCGGTGATCAGGAGGCGGCGCCCTCCGCGGTCGCCAGTGGCGCCGCATCGGGGCGCGGCAACGACAACACCAGCAGCAGCGCCAGCACCGCCATCCCCGTCAAGGTGACAAAGGCGGGCAGGTAGCTGTCGCTGCGGTCAAACACCATGCCGGTGAGGATCGGGCCAACCGCCCCGCCGAGGGTGCCGCAGAACAGCACCGTGCCGAAGATCGCCCCATGAGCGCGCATTCCGAAATACTCCGCCACAGTGGGCGAGACCACGACGAACAGCGCGCCATGCGCAAACCCGTAAACCGCCACTGCCGTGAACAGCAACCAGGGCACGGTCAGCCCGGTCAACCCGCCCAGCCCGGCGATCAGCACCACGAAACACAGGGCAAAGGCCCGGCGTCCGCCGATCACGTCGGCCAGCCGCCCGACCGCCAGCCGCCCCGCCACGCTGGCACCGCCCACCACCGACAGCAACGTCGCCGCCGCCGCTGGGCTCATCCCGAGGTCCATACCGTGGATCGGCAGGTGCAGCGGCACCGTCATCAGCGCGGAAAAGAAACAGAACTGCACCGCGCAAAGCGTCCAGAGCACCCGGCTGCGCCGCGCCTCGGCAAAGCTCGCCCCCGCGGCAGGCGCGGTGGCCTGTTCCGAGAGCCCGGTCCGCACCGGCGGGCTCTTCATGATCAGCGCGGCAAACACCAGCAACACGACCGCGCCGCCGCCCATCACCATCACCGCCGGCTGCCATCCCATCCCCGAGATCATAAGCGCCGCCACCGGCGGCACCGTCACCTGGCCGACCGCCGTGCCCACCTTGACCACCGCCGTCATGATGCCGCGCCGCCCCTCGAACCAGCGCGCCACGGTCGACAGCGTGACCACGTCATGGGTGCTCAGCCCCAGCCCGATGAAGCTGCCGCAAATGGCGAAAAGCTGCCAAGGCTGGCTCACCTGCGACAGCAGTGCAAAGCCCAGCCCGTAAAGCACGCCGGTCACCGCCAGAACCCGGGTCGGGCCGAACCGGTCGTTCAGCCGCCCGCCGATCATGCCCAGCACCCCCATCGCCAGGAAGGACAGCGCCGAGGCCGCCGACATCAGCGTGCGCGACCAGCCGTACTCGGCCTCGAAGACCTTGAAGAACAGGCCAAAGGAAAACATCAGCCCGATGATGGTGAACTGCGTCAGGCAGGCGCCCGCCACGACCAAATAGCGCGCTTGCATGGCGCCCCTCCCTCTCCCTTGCCTTGTTTCAACTGTTAACGGATCACCCCCGGGTGGTCCATCGCCGAAGCCAGGTTGATGGCATCGGCCCACCGCGACGGGCAAAGATGTCGCCCTTCCAGGCCATGGATTCTCCCGCCGCCGGTGATAGGGTCCGCAGAAATCAAGAAGGAGGCCCATCATGAAAATCATCTGGCTTGGCCATGGCTCGTTCCGCTTCGAGATCGGCGACCACGTGCTGCTGCTCGATCCCTGGCTCACCGGCAACCCGGTGCTGCCCGAGGAAAGCCACGACGCCGCCGTCGCAGGCGCCACCCATATCCTGATGACCCATGCGCATTTCGACCACTCCGCCGACGCGGTGGCGCTGTCGAAAAAGCTGGGCGTCGCGGTGCATGGCCAGTACGACGTGATGACCCATTGGGGCGAGACCGAGGGGATCGAGACCGTCGGCTTCAACAAGGGCGGCACCATCGACCTGGGCGGTGATGTCAGGGTGTCGATGGTCAACGCGGTGCATTCCTCGACTTTCTCCACCTCGGAGGGGCCGCGCAGCGGCGGCACCGAGGCCGGCTTCATGATCCACGCCGAGGGCAAGACCGTCTATTGCAGCGGCGACACCGACATCATGGCGGACATGGAGTGGATGGGCGATTACTACAAGCCCGACATCGGCATCCTGTCGGCGGGCGGCTATTTCACCATGGACATGGACAAGGTCGCCTATGCCGCCGAGCGGTACTTCAACTTCAAGACGCTGATCCCGGGGCATTACCGCACCTTCCCGATCCTGGAGCAGTCGGCCGAGAAACTCGCCGCCGCCCTGCCCGGCGTCGATGTGATCGAACCGCAGGTGATGCAGGCGATCGAGGTCTGAGGCGGCGCGCGGGTCGCCAACCGGCGGCCCCTGCCCCTGCCGGCATAGCCCTGTCATCCCGGACTTGATCCTGTCATCCCGGACCTGATCCGGGATCGGCCTGCTCCCCTTGGAGAGACCCCGGATCAAGCCCGGGGTGACAGGTGGGTGACTGGGGGGGCAGACACGGCCTCGCCCCGGTCAGCCCTTCCCCCGTCTCTCCGCGAAAAACCGCTTCAGCAGACCCTCGGCTTCGCGCGCGCCGATGCCGTCGTACACCTCCGGCACGTGATGCGCCTGGGCGTGCGAGAACACCCGCGCCCCATGCGCCACGCCGCCCGATTTCGGGTCCGAAGCGCCGTAATACACCCGCGCGATGCGGGCGGCGGCGATGGCGGCGGCGCACATGGCGCAGGGTTCCAGCGTGACATAGAGGTCATGGCCGCCCAGCCGCTCGGACCCGGCGGCGGCACAGGCGGCGCGGATCGCCAGGATCTCGGCATGGGCGGTGGGATCGTTCAATTCGCGGGTGCGATTGCCCGCCGTCGCGACCACCTGGCCAAAGGGATCGACGATCACCGCGCCCACCGGCACCTCGCCGCGCGCCGCCGCCGCCCGCGCCTGCTCCAGCGCCTTGTCCATGTGGGATCGGAACATCATGACCCCTCCCTGCCCCGCAATCGACGCTTTCGCAAGACCGTCTGATCGGCTAAGGCCGAAGCATGAGCACCCAACCGCCCCCCGACACGCCAAAAGGCGACCGCATCGCCAAGGTGCTGGCCCGCGCCGGCGTCGCCTCGCGCCGCGAGGCCGAGCGCATGATCGAGGCCGGCCGCGTCAGCGTGAACGGCAAGCAGATCGACAGCCCGGCGCTGAACGTCACCGACAAGGACCGCATCACTGTCGACGGCAAGCCGCTGACCGCGCCAGAACCGGCGCGGCTCTGGCTGTATCACAAGCCGACCGGGCGCGTGACCACGGCGCGCGACGAGTTGGGTCGCCCGACCATCTTCGACGACCTGCCCGAGGAACTGCCGCGGGTGATGAGCGTCGGACGACTCGACCTCAACTCCGAGGGGTTGCTGCTGCTGACCAATGACGGCGCGATCAAGCGTCAGCTCGAACTGCCCTCGACCGGCTGGCTGCGCAAGTACCGCGCCCGCATCAAGGGACGCCCCAAGGACGAGGATTTCGCCCCCCTGCGCAAGGGGATCACCATCGACGGTGAACGGTTCCAGCCGATGATCGTGACCCTCGACCGACAACAGGGCGCCAACGCCTGGCTCACCATCGGGCTGCGCGAGGGCAAGAACCGCGAGATCCGCCGCGCCATGGAGGAGATGGGCTTTACCGTGAACCGGCTGATCCGGGTTTCTTACGGGCCGTTCCAACTGGGCAACCTGAAATCCGGCGAGGTCGAAGAGGTTCGCCGCCGGGTGATGCGCGACCAGCTTGGCCTTGAGGCCGAGCAGGAGGCCCCGGCCCCGCAGCCCAAACCCCGGCTGCGCCGCAACCCGACGTCCAAGCCCGATACGCGGGGCGGCAAGCCCGAGGCACGTGGCGGCAAACCCACGACGCGCGGAGGCAAACCCGACGCACGCGGCGGCAAGCCCACGGCGCGCGGTGGCAAACCCGACGCGCGCGGCGGCAAGCCCCGCCCCGGTGGCAAACGCCCCCCGACCCCGCGCGGACATTAGACGGCGAGACGACCTGACACGCCCGCGCTGCGGTTCCCCCTAGCAAGCCTGCCCCGCATCGCATACCTTTCGGTGTGTAACGATAGGCTGGGGTGCCCGATGTCTCGGAGCGGAATGCAAAAAATCGCCTACGCGGCGCTTCTGGTGCTGCTCTTCGGGGTGGCGACCGGCTGGCTCGGGGGGCTGTAGCAGATGGCCCAGCGTTTCGGCGGCAAGTTCAGCCCGGACCCCGAGGCAGCGCCAGAGGGCGACGCCGACGCGGGCGCGCCCCTGCGCGGCGCCTATCACGGGGCGCAGGTCGATCCGGTGGGCGCGCGCGCCAACGCACTGTTCCTGCCTGCCGCGCTCTTGGTCTTTCTCTCCTTCGGCGGCGGTGCCGTCTCGATGGCGCTGGGACTTGCTGCCGCCGGCACTCTGGCGCTGGCGGCCTGGCTGGTGCGCGAGGGGCTGCGCGCCGAGGCCGCCTATGCCGCCCGCCGGGTGGCGCGCCGCCCGGTCCTGCCGCGCAAGATGCTGGCCAGCCTGCTCACCGGGATCGGCGCCGGGCTGGCCGCCTACCGGACCGAACCGGGTCTGGTGGCACCGCTGCTCTACGGTGGGGCGGCGCTGGGGCTGCACGCACTGGCCTTTGGCATCGACCCGCTGCGCAACAAGGGGATGGAGGGGATCGACAGTTTTCAGCAGGATCGCGTCGCCCGCGCCGTGGCCGAGGCCGAGGGCTATCTCGCGACGATGTCCGAGGCGGTGCGCCGCGCCGGCGACCGCAAGATCGAGGCCCGTGTCGAGCAGTTCCAGAAAATAGCCCGAGATCTCTTTCGCACCGTCGAAGAGGACCCCCGCGATCTGACCGGCGCCCGCAAGTACATGAGCGTCTACCTGATGGGCGCGCGGGACGCGACGATCAAGTTCGCCGATCTCTATGCCCGCACCCCCGACCGACAGGCCCGCGTCGATTACACCGCGCTGCTGGACGACCTGGAACAGAATTTCGCCGCCCGCACCCGCAAGATGCTGACCGACGATCACAGCGACCTGACCGTCGAGATCGAGGTGCTGCGTGACCGGCTGAACCGCGAGGGCGTCCGCCTTGACTGACCCAAATCCCTTTTCAACGAGGATATTCTCCCATGTCTGAAACTGTCCGCAAGCAAGCCGAGAAAACCCTGTCCGAGATCGAAGAGGTCACCGCCGTCGTACTCTCTGATCCGTCCGGCGACATCGTGGTGATGGAGGAGGCCGGCGAAGAGGTCGGCGCCAACATCCGCAAGCGCATGGGCGAAATCGACATGTCCGACACCAATTCGATCGTCGCCTTCGGCTCCGGCGCCCAGGCCGAGTTGCAGGAGATCAGCCAGGCGATGCTGGCCGGTGTGCGCAACAAGGACGTCGGCCCCGCCGGCGACAGCCTGCGCACCATCGTCACCGCGATCCGCGGCTTCTCGGTCTCGGAACTGGACGTGCGGCGCGAACGCTCGTTCTGGGAAAAGCTGCTGGGCCGCGCCGCCCCCTTTGCCAAGTTCACCGCCCGCTACGAAGAGGTGCAAGGCCAGATCGACCGCATCACCGACGACCTGCTCAAGCATGAGCATACGCTGCTCAAGGACATCAAGTCGCTCGACATGCTCTATGCCAAGACGCTGGATTTCTACGACGAGCTGGCGCTTTACATCGCGGCGGGCGAGGAGAAGCTGGCCGAACTCGACCGCAGCGACATCCCCGCCAAGGAGGCCGAGGTGCAGGCGGCCGCCGAAAAAGATCAGGTGATGAAAGCACAGGAGCTGCGCGACCTTCGCGCTGCGCGCGACGATCTGGAACGCCGGGTGCATGACCTGAAACTCACCCGCCAGGTGACGATGCAATCGCTGCCCTCGATCCGGCTGGTGCAGGAGAACGACAAGAGCCTGGTGACCAAGATCAACTCGACCATGGTCAACACCGTGCCGCTGTGGGAAACCCAACTGGCCCAGGCCGTCACCATCCAGCGCAGCGCAGAGGCCGCCGCGGCGGTGCGCGACGCCAACGACCTCACCAACGAGTTGTTGACGGCGAATGCCAAGAACCTGCGCGACAGCAACAAGATGATCCGCGAGGAAATGGAGCGCGGCGTGTTCGACATCGAGGCGGTGAAACAGGCCAATGCCGACCTGATCGGCACCATCGAGGAGAGCCTTCAGATCGCCGACGAGGGCAAGGCCAAACGCGCCGTAGCCGAGGCCGAGCTGAAAAAGATGGAGGCCGAGCTGCGCGACACGCTGGCCGCCGCCAAGGCGAAAAAGACCGGGCTGGGCGATACCGCCGGCACCGCGGTCCCGGGCTGAGGCGGGATGCGCGGTATGCGCCGCATAGGGCAATCCGGCCTCGCGGCCCTGGCCCTGGCCGGGCCGCTGCTGCTGTCGGGCTGCGAAGAAGCCGGACTGGTCAGCTCGCCCACGCCGCAGGCACGCCCCGCCGCGCTCACGCCGCAGGAGCCGCAACCGCGCTCCGAGAAAAGCCGCGCGCTGGCCCGCTATTACCGCGCAGTGCAAAGCGATCTGCTCACCCGGGGCCTGCTGCGCACCGACGGCGGCGGCCCCGACACCCCGTTCACCGCCGACCAACTGGTCGACAACTTCGAGACCATCGCCTTTTTCGAGGAATACGCGGGCGGCGCGATCCCGGCCCGGCGCACCCGCGGCGCCGGCGGCGAGCTCAGCCGCTGGGCGGCGCCAGTGCAGATCGGAATCGAGTTCGGCGCCAGCGTGCAGCCCGCCCAGCGCACCCGCGACACCAACAGCATCACCGGCTATGCCGCCCGGCTGGGCCGGATCACCGGGCACCCGGTCTCGGTCACGCGCGGCACGACCGCGAACTTCCACGTCTTTGTCGCCGGCGAGGACGATCGCGACTATTTCCAGACCCGCCTGCAACAGCTGATCCCCTCGATCAGCGCCCAGGAACTGGCGCTGTTCCGCAACCTGCCGCGCTCGTTCTACTGCCTTGTCGTGGCGGTCTCGGGCAGCCGAAATCCCAACACCTATACCCGCGCGGTGGCGCTGATCCGGGCCGAACACCCGGACCTGGTGCGGCTGTCTTGCATCCACGAGGAACTCGCACAGGGTCTCGGCCTGCCCAACGACAGCCCCGAGGCACGCCCGTCGATCTTCAACGATGACGACGAGTTCGCGCTGCTGACCAACCACGACGAACTGCTCTTGAACATGCTCTACGATCCGCGCCTGACCCCGGGCATGACCGCCGCCGAGGCCCGCCCGATCACCCGGATCATCGCCCGCGAACTGATGGGACAGGCGCTGTGATCGCCTGCCCGAATTGACAGAAAAAGGATCGGCTTTATGGGAATCTTCGACTTTCTCACCGGCGAATTCATCGACGTCATCCACTGGACCGACGACACCCGCGACACCATGGTCTGGCGGTTCCAGCGCGAGGGACACGAGATCAAGTACGGCGCCAAGCTGACCGTACGCGAGGGGCAGGCGGCGGTGTTCGTCCACGAAGGACAGCTGGCCGATGTCTTTACCCCCGGTCTCTACATGCTCGAGACCAACAACATGCCGATCCTGACGACGCTGCAGCACTGGGACCACGGCTTCAAATCGCCGTTCAAATCCGAGATCTACTTCGTCAACACGACCCGGTTCAACAACCTCAAGTGGGGCACCAAGAACCCGATCATGCTGCGCGACCCGGAGTTCGGGCCGACCCGCATCCGCGCCTTCGGCACCTATACCATCCGGATCAAGGAGCCGGCCCGCTTCATGGTCGAGATCGTCGGCACCGACGGCGAGTTCACCATGGACGAGATCAGCTTCCAGATCCGCAACATCATCGTGCAGGAGTTTTCCCGCGCGATCGCCGGTTCGGGCATCCCGGTGCTGGACATGGCCGCCAATACCGCCGACCTGGGCAAGCTGATCGTGGCCGAGGTCGCGCCCACGCTCGAGCAATACGGGCTGGAGATGCCCGAGTTCTACATCGAGAACATCTCGCTGCCGCCGGCGGTGGAACAGGCGCTGGACAAGCGCACCTCGATGGGGCTGGCGGGCGACCTGGGCAAGTTCACCCAGTACTCGGCGGCCGAGGCGATGACGGCAGCCGCCTCCAACCCCGCCGGTGGTGGCATGGCCGCCGGTCTTGGCGCCGGAATGGGGATGGCGATGGCGCAGAACATGGCCCGGCCCGGCCCCTGGGGCGCGGCACCGCAACCCCAGCAACAGGCCGCCGCCCCGGTGCCCCCGCCGCCGCCGGTCGAACATGTCTGGCACATCGCCGAGGGCGGCGAGACCAAGGGGCCGTTCTCCCGCGCCGACCTGGGCCGGATGGCAACCGCGGGCGAGTTGACGCGCGAAAGCTACGTCTGGACCGCCGGTCAGGACGGCTGGAAACATGCCGAGGACGTTCAAGAACTGGCGCAGCTCTTTACCATCCTGCCGCCGCCCCCGCCGCCGGGCGTTTGATCCGCCCCGTCCTTTCACCGGAAACAACCCCGCCGGAGTCCTGAAATTCCCATGTCCGACGCCGCCCCCACGGCCCCCGCAACCTCCACCGCCCCCGCGCCCGACGAACACCGCTTTCCCTGCGAGCAATGTGGCGCCGATTACCGCTTCGACCCGGCGCGCGGGATGCTGGTCTGCGAGCATTGCGGGAATGAGCAGCCGGTGGACAACGGCCCCTGGGGCGGTGCGCGGCTGCGCGAGCTGGATTTCGACGCCGCCCGCGCCGGGCAACTCGACTCCAGCGAGACCGAGGAAACCCGCATCCTCTCCTGCCCCAATTGCGGCGCGCAGGTCGAGTTCGACCCGGCGACCCATGCCGCCGAATGCCCGTTCTGCGCCACCCCGGTGGTCACCGACACCGGCGTCAGCCGCCACATCAAGCCGCGCGGCGTGCTGCCCTTTGCCCTCGACGAACGCGCGGCCCACAAGGCAATGAACGACTGGCTCGGGCGGCTGTGGTTCGCGCCGAACGGGCTCAAGGATTATGCCCGCAAGGGGCGCAGGATGCAGGGCATCTACGTGCCTTACTGGACCTTCGACGCCGATACCAAATCACGCTATCGCGGCGAACGCGGCATCGTTTACTATGAGACCCGCACCGTGGTGCGCGACGGCAAGCGGGTGCAGCAGCAGGTGGCTAAGGTGCGCTGGTCCCCCGCTTCGGGCCGCGTCGCGCGGTTCTTCGACGACGTGCTGGTGCTGGCCTCGAAAAGCCTGCCGAAACGCTATACCGACGCGCTGGAGCCTTGGGACCTGCCGGCGCTGGAACCCTACCGGCCCGAGTACCTGGCCGGCTTTCGCGCCGAGGCCTATACGGTGGAGCTGGACGAGGGCTATGCCCAGGCGCGCGACCACATGGCCCGGGTGATCGAACGCGACGTGCGGTTCGACATCGGCGGTGACCGCCAGCGCATCCACGACATCGACACCGACATCTCTGCCGTCACCTTCAAGCATATCCTGCTGCCGGTCTGGCTGGCGGCGTACAAATATCGCGGCAAAACGTACCGTTTCGTGGTCAACGGCCGCACCGGGCGCGTGCAGGGCGAACGCCCGTGGTCGGCGATCAAGATCGCCATCGCGGTGGCGCTGGGGCTGATCGTCGCCGGTGGCATCGGCTATGTCGTGGCGATGAACCAATAGGCGACGGCCCGGCCCAAGGCATGGTCCGACTGTCATCCCCGCAAAAGCGGGGACGACACAAGCGAAATGAGTGGGCGCGGCCCGTGCGTGTTCGAGGAAGGGTGGCCAGTCGAAAACGGGCCGCTCCCGCAACGCTTACCCGCGCGCGATGTCGATCTTGCGCGCCGACTTGGCGGTCTCAAGGCTGCGCCGGGGCACCGTCACGTGCAGCACGCCATCGGCCATCCTGGCGCTGGCCTTGTCGCCGTCGGCATCCTCGGGCAAGCGGAACGAGCGGCGAAAGGCCCCGTACTGGCGTTCGCTGAAGTACCAGGTGTCGCCCTTTTTCTCCTGCTGCGTCTTCTTCTCGCCGCGCACGGTGACAACGCCATCCTCGACGGTCAGTTCGATATCGTCCTCGGAGACCCCGGGCAGTTCCATGCTGATATCATAGGCATTGTCATTACTCGATGCCTCGGTCGCCGGGCTCAGCCAATCGGCAATACGGGTGCCCAGCGCCCGCAGCGGATCATAGAGCGAAGGCCAGAGACCGGAGGTTTCGGATTTCTCAACCATTGATATTCTCCTTGTGAATCGGATGGCCGGATTTTTGCCGAGTCGCGACCTTGTTTCCTTGATCCGGCTCAAATCACACCCCTTGCACCCCAGGCGCGCCACCGCCATTCTGCGCCGCGACAGGCGGGCAGACCGGCAGGACCTTGGGGGATTTCATGACTTTGGACGATTTCGACACGCTGATGGCGCAGCGTTTTTCCTGCCGCGGCTTTCGCCCCGACCCGGTGCCGCGCGATGTGATCGAAGGGATCGTGGGCGCCGCCCGGCGGGTGCCGTCCTGGTGCAATGCCCAACCCTGGCAGGTGATCCTCACCAGCGGCGAAGAGACCGACCGCTTTCGCGCCGCGCTGATCGAAGAGGCGCGGACCGGCACCCACGATCCCGACCTTGCCTTTCCCACCGGCTATTCCGGCGCCTACCGCGACCGCCGACGCACCTGCGGCTGGCAGCTCTACGAGGCGGTGGGCGTGGAAAAGGGCGACCGCGACGGCTCGGCCCGGCAGATGATGGAGAACTTCGCGCTGTTCGGCGCACCCCATTGCGCCATCGTCACCAGCCCGGCGGAACTTGGGGCCTATGGTGCGCTGGATTGCGGCGGCTTCGTCACCGCCTTTACGCTGGCCGCACAGGCCGCCGGGGTGGCGAGCATCCCGCAGGCCGCCGTCGCCTCCCACGCGCCGTTCCTGCACCGCTGGTTCGACATTCCCGAGGATCGGTTGGTGCTTTGTGCCATTTCCTTCGGCTATGCCGATCCTGACCACCCCGCCAATGGGTTTCGCACCGAACGGGCCGGGGTGGGCGATATCGTCGACTGGCGGGGATGAACCGGCCAATGTGGGCGTTGCACGCCGCCCTGTCCCATGGCATCGCCGTGCCGTACCCCGATGCCCCCAGATGCAAGGAGACCCCATGCGCGCCCTGATCCAACGTGTCACCGAGGCCAGCGTCACGGTCGATGAGGAGATCATCGGAAAGATCGGCCCCGGCCTGTTGATCCTGGTCTGTGCCATGCAGGGCGATACCGAGGCCCAGGCCGACAAGCTGGCCGCAAAGGTGGCCAAGCTGCGCATCTTCAAGGACGACGCGGACAAGATGAACCGATCGCTGCTCGACGTGGGCGGCGCGGCGCTGGTGGTCAGCCAGTTCACCCTGGCCGCCGATACCCGCAGCGGCAACCGCCCCGGGTTTTCCACCGCCGCGCCGCCGGACGAGGGCAAGCGGTTGTACACGTATTTCGCGGACCGGATGGCCGCGCAGGGAGTACCGGTGCAGACCGGCCGCTTTGCCGCCGACATGAAGGTGGCGTTGGTCAATGACGGGCCGATCACCATCTGGATGGAGGTCTGAATGGACCCGCGCGACACCGCAGTGACACTCTGGCAGGCCGGCGTGGATGCCGTCGATGGATACGCGGCGACCAAGGTGGCGCTGGAGGGCATCGCGCGGCCTGATCGCATCCTCGCCGTCGGCAAGGCCGCCGGGGCAATGGCGCGGGCCGCGCTTGAGCGGTTTCCCCAGGTTCCCGCGCTGGTAGTCACCAAGGACGGCCACGGCGACGGGTTGCCCGAGGCGGCCGAGGTGATCGAGGCCGCGCACCCGGTGCCCGACGCCCGCAGCCTGCGCGGCGGCAAGGCGCTGCGCGAAGCGGTCGAGGCGATGCCCGAAGGCTCTGAGCTGTTGCTGCTGGTCTCTGGCGGGGCCTCGTCTTTGGCCGAGGATCTGGTCGAGGGCAACACGCTGGAAGATCTTGCCACGATTAATCGCCGTCTGCTCGGTGCCGGGCTGGACATCGCCGCGATGAACGCGGAACGGCGCAGGCTGTCTCGGATCAAGGGCGGCGGGTTGCTGTCGCATTTCCGCGGCGCGCGGGCCTCGGTGCTGGCGATCTCGGACGTTCCGGGCGACGATATCGCGGTGATCGGATCGGGCATCGGCGCCGCCCCCGCCGCCCCCGATTTTGCCTATGGCGCCCGCATCGTGGCGAGCAATGCACACGCCCGCATGGCAGCGGAACAGGCGGCCCGCGCGCGGGGGATCGAGGTGCTGGAACAGGGTGAGGCGCTGCACGACGACATGAACGCGCTGGCTCGGCACTGGGGGCCGCGCCTCCGGTCGATGGAGCGGGGCGCGATCATCCTTGGCGGTGAACCCACGGTGGTTCTGCCCGATAATCCGGGCCGGGGTGGCCGCAACCAGGCGCTCGCGCTGGCGCTGGCGCGGGAGATCGCCGGCACCACGGGGATCACCGTGTTGGTGGGCGGCACCGATGGCACCGACGGGCCGACCGAGGCCGCCGGCGGCCTTGTCACCGGCGCCACCTGGGGGCCGGGCGCGCAAGAGGCATTGGACCGGGCTGACAGCGGCAGCTTCCTCGCCGCGCAGGACGCCCTGCTGGTCACCGGCCCCACCGGCACCAACGTCATGGATCTGGTGATCGCCCTGCGCGCTTGACAGACCTTGCCCCGATGCAAAAGGTCGCCCCATGACAAAATCCCTGAACGCCCTGCGCGAGATCGAAGAACTGCCCGACCTGGGCATCACGCTCTCCGATGGCTGCCGGCTCTCGGCGCGGATCTGGCGCCCGGTGGATGCGACGCAAGACCCGGTGCCGGTGATCCTCGAATATCTGCCCTATCGCAAACGCGACGGCACAACGGCGCGCGATGCGCTGACGCATCCCTGGTTCGCCAAGCGCGGCTATGCCTGCGTGCGGGTGGACATGCGCGGCAATGGCGACAGCCAAGGGGTGATGACGGACGAATACACCCAGCAGGAGCTTGACGACGCGGTCGAGGTGATAACTTGGCTGGCCGCGCAAGGCTGGTGCAGCGGCACGGTCGGCATGATGGGGATCAGCTGGGGCGGCTTCAACGGGTTGCAGGTCGCCGTGCTTGCGCCAGAGCCGTTGAAGGCGGTGATCACACTCTGCTCGACCGTGGACCGGTTCGCCGACGACATCCACTACAAGGGCGGCTGCCTGCTGAACGAGAACCTCGGCTGGGGCGCAACGATGTGGTCCTATTCCTCGCGCGCGCCGGATCCGGCGCTGGTCGGCGAGGCCTGGCGCGAGATGTGGATGCAGCGGCTGGAGAATGAGCCTTTTCTTCCGGCGACATGGCTGCGCCACCAGCGGCGCGACGCCTATTGGCGGCATGGGTCGGTCTGCGAGGATTACAGCGCGATCAAGGCGCGCGTGCTGGCGGTGGGCGGCTGGGGCGATGCCTACAAGAACACGGTACCGCGGATCGTCGAGAATATCCCCGGCGCCAAGGGCATCGTCGGCCCCTGGGTGCACAAGTACCCGCATTTCGCCGTGCCCGAACCGCGCATCGGGTTCCTGCAAGAGGCGCTGCGCTGGTGGGATCGCTGGCTGAAGGGGATCGACACCGGGGTCGAGGACGACCCGGATTACCGCGCCTACCTGATGGACGGTCTGCGCCCAGCCGCCTGGTACACCGAACGCCCCGGTCGCTGGATCGCCGAGCAGACCGGCGCGACATCGCACATTCCAGTCGAGGCCTGGCACCTGGGCGATGCCGGGCTGTGCCGCGCCCCCGCCCCGCTCAGCGCCACCGTCAACTCGCCGCAGCATTGCGGCATGGCCGCCGGTGAGTATTGCGCGATCTGGCTGGGGCCGGAGATGCCGGGCGACCAGCGTTGCGATGACGCCCTGTCAACCTGTTTCGACAGCGCCCCGCTGGAGGCCGACACCGATATCGTCGGCGCGCCGGTGCTGCACCTGCGGCTACGGGCGGACAAGCCACAGGCGCAGATCGCGGTGCGGCTGACCCATGTCCACCCCGACGGAGCCGCGTCGCGGATCACCTATGGCGTGCTGAACCTGTCCCACCGCGACGGGCCGGCCGACCCGCACCTTTTGGAGCCTGGCCATGCCTATGACATCGCCGTGCCGCTCGATCAGATCGCCTACCGGGTGCCAGCGGGCCACCGGATCCGCGTCGCGATCTCCTCGACCTATTGGCCGCTGCTCTGGCCGGCCCCCGAAAGCGCCACGCTTACGCTGGAGGCCGGGCGGCTGGACCTGCCGGTGCGCGCGCCCGCAGCGGGCGACGAGTGGGCCTTTCCCCCGCCCCAGGCCGAGGCCCCGTGGCAGACCCGTGCCCTGCGCCCGGAAAACCACGTTCGCCAGAGCGAAACCGACATGGTCAGCGGCACCGTGACCCTGGTGATCGAGGATGATTTCGGCAAGCGCGAGGATCTCGATCATGGGCTGATCGGCGGCACCATCGCGCGCGAACGCTGGAGCATCCACCCCGACGATCCGCTGTCGGCGCGCGGCTGGTGCCACTGGACCGACGAGCGTGAACGCGGCGATTGGAGGCTGCGCACCGAGACCCGCTGCGAGATGTGGAGTGACGCGACGCAATTCCACCTGGCCGCCCGAATAGAAGCCTTTGAAAACGACAACTTGTTGTACGTCCGCGACATTACCGATAGCATTGATCGCGATCACCTGTGACGCCCTCGGTCCACAGCATGCCATTAAACACTTGCGAGCGTGAAACGATTGAGCAACGATTGACTGTCCAATCAAAAAAGAACCGCGCGCAAGTCGTGGAAATCACTAACGGGAGACAACCATGAACGACCATCTGAGCTATCTCGCGGCGCGTGCCGGCGTCGGAAAAATGAGCCGCCGGGAATTCATCGGCCGTGCCGGTGCGCTCGGGATCGGTGCCGCGATGGCGAACACGATGTTCGCCCAGGCCGTGCAGGCCGCCGGCCCGATGAAGGGCGGCACGATCCGTGCCGGCATCCAGGGGGCAAGCACCACCGACAGCCTCGATCCCGCCACCACGACCAACACGGCCATGACTATGGTCAGCCGGCTGTGGGGCGAACCGCTGGTGGTTCTGGCGCCGCATGGCGGATTGGACCCCAAGGTCGCCGAAAGCTACGAGGCCTCGGCCGACGCCAAGACCTGGACCTTCACGATCCGCAGCGGCATCACCTTCTCGAACGGCAAGACGGTGACGGCAGAGGACGTTCTGGCCACCCTCGAACGCCATTCCGGGGAAGAGACCAAGTCGGGCGCACTGGGGCTGCTGCGTGACATCAAGTCGATGCGCGCCGAGGGCGACCAGTTCATCATCGAACTGGAACAGGCCAACGCCGACCTGCCCTATCTGATGGCCGATTATCACCTGATCATCCAGCCCAACGGCGGCAAGGACGACCCCTCTGCGGCGATCGGCACCGGCCCCTATGTCCTCAAGGAAGTCGACATGGGCGTGCGCTTCGTCGCCGAGAAGAACCCGGACTACTGGGACGCTGACCTGGGGCACGCGGCAGAGATCGAGGTCATCGTCATCAACGACAGCACCGCGCGCGTCGCGGCGCTGCAGTCGGGCCAGGTCGACATGATCGACCGGGTGCCGCCGCGCACCGCCGGTCTTGTCGACCGGGCGCCGAACATCTCGGTCCGCTCGGCGGCCGGGTCGGGGCACTACGTGTTCATCATGCACTGCAACACCGCGCCGTTCGACAACAACGACCTGCGGCTGGCGCTGAAATACGGCATCAACCGCAAGGAGCTGGTCGACAAGATCCTGTTCGGCTACGGCACGATCGGCAACGACACCCCGATCAACGCCTCCTACCCGCTGTACTCGGAACTCGAACAGCGCGAATACGATCCGGACAAGGCCAAGTTCCACTTCGAGAAGTCGGGCTTCGACGGCTCGGTCCTGCTGCGCACCTCGGACAACTCGTTCCCCGGCGCACCCGATGCCGCGGCGCTGTTCCAGCAATCGCTGGCCTCGGCGGGCATCAACCTTGAGATCAAGCGCGAGCCCAATGACGGCTACTGGTCCGAGGTCTGGAACAAGCAGCCGTTCTGCACCAGCTACTGGAGCGGCCGCCCGATCCAGGACCAGATGTATTCCACCGCCTACCTCTCCACCGCGGACTGGAACGACACCCGGTTCAGCAACGAGACCTTCGACCAGCTCCTGGTCGCTGCCCGCGGCGAGCTGGACGAAGCCAAGCGGACGCAGATGTATGCCGACCTGGGCACCATCGTGCGCGACGAAGGCGGCTTGATCTGCCCGATGTTCAACGACTTCATCGGCGCCACCTCCGACCGCGTCGCCGGCTGGGTCGAGGATCACAAGGGTTTTGACCTGATGGATCTCTACGCCCCGATGAAGATGTGGGTCGCCGCCTGACATGGGGCAGCTTCTGAAACTACTGGTCCAGCGCATCGCGCTGGGCCTGCTTCTGCTTTTGATGGTCTCGGTCCTGATCTTTGCCGGCACCAACATCCTGCCCGGGGACGTCGCCCAATCCATCCTCGGACAGTCCGCCACGCCCGAGGCGCTGGCCAACCTGCGCGCCGAACTGGGGCTGAACGAACCGGCGCTGAGCCGCTACTTCTCGTGGCTGGGCGCGGCGCTGACCGGGGACCTAGGCACCGCGCTGACCTCGGGGCTGGACATCGCGACCGAGATTTCCAAACGACTTGGCAATACCCTGTTCCTGGCCTTCTGGGCGGCCATCGTCGCCGTGCCGCTGGCGATCTTCCTTGGCCTGCTGGCGGTGCGCTACCGCGATCGCTGGCCCGACAAGCTGATCTCGGCGGTCACGCTGGCGTCGATCTCGATCCCGGAGTTCCTGATCGGCTACCTGCTGATGTTCGTGGTCGGCGTGAAACTGGGCTGGCTGCCCAGCACGGCAATCTCCTACCGGCCCGACGCCGACCTGCTCACCCGGTTGCAGGCGATCGCGCTGCCGATCTCGGTGCTGACGCTGGTGGTGCTGGCCCACATGATGCGGATGACCCGCGCCGCCATCCTGAACGTGATGCAATCGGCCTATATCGAAACCGCCGAGTTGAAGGGGCTGACGCTGTTCAACATCATCCTGCGCCACGCCTTTCCCAACGCGGTGGCGCCGATCGTCAACGTGGTGATGCTGAACCTGGCCTACCTTGTGGTCGGCGTCGTGGTGATCGAAGTGGTCTTTGTCTATCCCGGCATGGGACAGTACCTGGTCGATCACGTTTCCAAGCGTGACCTGCCGGTGGTGCAGGCCTGCGGGCTGATCTTTGCCGCCGTCTATATCGGCCTCAACATGATCGCCGATATCGTGTCGATCCTGTCCAACCCGCGGCTGAGGCATCCGAAATGAAGAGAATTCCATTTGCTGCCCTGGTCGGGCTGTTCTTCACCGCGCTCTATTTCCTGGCTGCCGTCCTGGCGCCGCTGATCGCGCCCTACGGCATGGCCGAGGTCGTCGGCGGCGTTTGGGAACCGTCAAGCGCGGACTTCCTGCTGGGCACCGACAACATCGGTCGCGATCTGCTCAGCCGGATGATCTATGGCGGGCGCACCACCATCTTCATCGCAACCGTTGCGACCATCCTCAGCTTCACCACCGGCTCGGTGCTGGGCTTTCTGGCTGCGGTGCTGGGCGGCTGGGCCGACCAGGTGATGTCGCGCTTTGTCGATCTGCTGATGTCGATCCCGACGCTGATCTTTGCACTGGTGGTGCTGTCGGTGATGCCGGTGACGGTGCCGGTGCTGATCCTGGTGATGGGCCTGCTGGATTCCACCCGGGTCTATCGCCTGGCCCGCGCGGTCGCGGTCGACATCAACGTGATGGATTTCGTCGAGGCCGCCAAGCTGCGCGGCGAGGGCCGGACCTGGATCATCTTCCGCGAGATCCTGCCCAACGCGCTCAGCCCGCTGGTGGCTGAAATGGGGCTGCGCTTCATCTTCATGGTGCTGTTCGTCTCCACCCTGTCGTTCCTCGGCCTGGGCGTGCAACCGCCCGAGGCGGACTGGGGCGGCATCGTGAAGGAAAACGCCGACGGTATCATCTATGGCATCGGCGCGGCGCTTTACCCCGCCTTCGCCATCGCCACGCTGGCGATTTCGGTCAACCTGGTGGCGGACTGGATCCTGAACCGCACCACCTCGCTGAAGGGAGGGCGCGGCTGATGTCCGATCCACTGCTGAAGGTTCGCGGGCTCAAGATCGGCGCAACGGTCTACCCCCCAGGCGAGAAACCCCATGACATCGAGATCGTCCACGGTGTCGATTTCGACCTGATGCCGGGCAAGGTGCTGGGGCTGATCGGGGAATCCGGCGCCGGAAAATCCACCATCGGGCTGGCCACCATGGCCTATGGTCGTGGCGGGGTGACGATTACCGGCGGCGAGGTCTGGGTCAACGGGCGCGACATCCTGAAATCGGGCCTGCGCGACGTGCGCCGGCTGCGCGGCGGCGAGGTCACTTATGTCTCGCAGTCCGCCGCGGCCAGCTTTAACCCTGCGAAACAAATCATGGAGCAGGTCACCGAGGCCGCCGTCAGCCAGGGCAAGTTCAGCCGCCGCGAGGCCGAGGAACGCGCGGTGGCCCTGTTCGACAAGCTGGGCCTGCCGGACCCGGAAAACATCGGGAAACGCTATCCGCACCAGGTCTCGGGCGGGCAATTGCAGCGCTGCATGACCGCGCTGGCGCTGTGTCCGGAACCCGATCTGGTGGTGTTCGACGAGCCCACCACGGCGCTGGACGTGACCACCCAGATCGACGTTCTGGCCGCGATCAAGGAGGCGATCCGCGACACCGGCGTCGCCGCGCTCTACATCACCCACGACCTCGCCGTGGTGGCGCAGGTCAGCGACGACATCATGGTGCTGCGCAACGGCGACATGGTCGAATACGGCCCCACCGACCAGATCATCAACGCCCCGCAAGAGGACTATACGCGGGCGCTGGTCTCGGTCCGCTCGATCCAGCACGAGGAAAAACAGCCGACGCCGGACCCCGTCCTGCGCGTCTCGGGCATCACCGCGCGCTACAAGGGCACCTCCTTTGACGTGCTGCACGATGTCTCGGTCGATCTGCACCCGGGACAAACGCTGGCCGTGGTGGGCGAAAGCGGCTCGGGCAAGTCGACGCTGGCACGGGTGATCACCGGGCTGCTGCCACCGCGTTCGGGCGAGATCGAGTTTGCCGGTCGCACCCTGTCGCCGGGGCTGGACGGGCGCACGCGGGAGGACCTGCGCGAGTTGCAGATGATCTACCAGATGGCAGACGTGGCGATGAACCCGCGCCAGACCGTCGGCACCATCATCGGCCGCCCGCTTGAGTTCTACTTCGGCCTGAAGGGCAAGGAAAAACGCAAGCGCATCAAGGAGTTGCTGGAAGAGATCGAGATGGGCGACGGCTTCATCGACCGCTATCCGGCGGAATTGTCGGGCGGCCAGAAACAGCGCGTCTGCATCGCCCGGGCGCTGGCGGCAAAACCCAGGATGATCATCTGCGACGAGGTCACATCGGCGCTCGACCCGCTGGTCGCCGACGGCATTCTCAAGCTTTTGCTGAACCTGCAAAAGGTCGAGAACGTGGCCTATCTCTTCATCACCCACGACATCGCCACGGTGCGCGCCATCGCCGATTCCATCGCCGTGATGTATCGCGGCAAGGTGGTCCGCTATGGCTCGAAAAGCCAGGTTCTGAGCCCGCCGTTCGACGATTACACCGATCTGCTGCTCTCCTCGGTGCCCGAGATGAAGCTGGGCTGGCTGGAAGAGGTGATCGCCCATCGCAAGATGGAAAGCGCCGGGAACTGACCCCGGATCGGCACCTGCCGGGGCGCCCTGCCCCGGCGGTTTGCCCCGCCTCCACCACGGAAAATCTTTTCGAACTTTTTCGCGCTCGGGCGACGGAACCCGCGCGCGCCCGCGTGAAAGCCTGTGTTATTCAACACAGGAACATGATCATGCCTATCAAACCCTTCGCCCGCCTCTTCCTTTTGGGCGGGCTGTCGCTGTCGACGGTTTTCCTCGGTCAAAGCGATGCCCAGGGTCGCCCGCCGGAACCGCCCTTTGCCGCCATTGCCTCCGATCTCGGCCTCTCGAAGGGGCAGGTCCAGTCCTGTTTCCCCAAGATGGAAAAACCGAGCAGCAAGTCCGACCGTCCGGCGCGCCCTGACATGGACAAGATCGCCTCTTGCCTGAAACAGGCCGACAGCGCGCTGAGCGATGCGCAGATCAAGGATGCCTTGCGGAAAAACGCGCCCAAGCGGGGCTGAGCCGTCCGACCCGCGCCGGGGGCGCATGGCGGCCCCCGGTTCCGCCACGCCCCCCATTGCGGTGGCCAGCCCCCTGCGCTTAGGCTGCGCCAGATCACGCATTGGCCGGGGGCACGCCATGGACAGGAAACTCCTTCTCATCATTCTCGACGGGGTGCCGTGGCGCAACTGGCGGCGGCTGTTCGGCAATCTCGAGGGCTGGGTCGACAGCGGCGATGCCCGGGTTTGGAAGATCCGCGCGGTTCTGCCCTCGATCTCGGCCAGTTGTTATGCCTCGATCCACACCGGCGTCGCCCCGGCCGAACATGGCTGTACCGGCAATGGCAACGTGTTCCGGCTGTCCCATCCGGACGTGTTCAGCCAGGTGCGCGCGGGCGGCGGGGTGACCGGCGCGGTGGCCCATTCCTTCTGGTCGGAGTTCTTCAACCGCGCCCCCTTCGACCTGGTGCGCGACATCGAGTATGACGAACCGGACAGCACCACGATCAACCACGGCCGGTTCCACACCATGACCGGATACGGGCTGATCAACCAGATGACCCCCTCGGACGTCGACCTCTTCGCCACTCTGACCAACCTCTGCCAGCGGTCCGGGCTGAACTACGGGATGTTGCATACCTGCACGCTGGACAGCATGGGGCACCGGTTCTTTCACGACTGCCAGGAAATGGACCATGCCTGCGCGGTGATGGACGAGATGCTCGCGCCCTTCATCCTGAAATGGCGCGCGGCGGGCTACGAGGTGATCGTCACCGCCGACCACGGGCAGGACGAGCGCGGCCACCACGGCGGACGCGGCGCGCTTCAGCAAGAGGCCGCGCTCTATTACTTCGGGCCGGCGCAGGGCCCGGACGAGGGCACCGTGCTGGACCAGTTGCAACTGGCGCCGACGATCCTGAAACGTCTCGGCGCGCCGATCCCCGAAACGATGAAGGCGCAGCCATTCCTCGATTGAGAATAAAGCTGGGGACACCCCGATTTGTCATGTGGTGAAAGCGGCCTGGCAGGCAAGGCTTACCGCCGGCATGAGGTATGCGCCGGAACCCGCGAAAGGCCTTCGGGTTTCGGACGCAGCGCCCCCTAGTGGTAGGGCCAGATCCCCTGCCCCAGCGCCTCGATCGCGATCTCGATGCGCTCGAAACTGGCGCGCGCCCGCGTGGCCATTGACCGCGCCCGGAGAAAGCCATGCACAAGCCCCTCCTCGTTGATCCACTGCACCTTGCCCCCGGCCGCACGCAGCCGGGCTGCATACTCCGCTCCGTCGTCGCGCAGCGGGTCGCAATCGGCGGTCACGATCACCGTGGGCGGCAGGCCCGAGAAATCGCTGTCCTGCAACGGGGCATAGGTCGGGTCGCCCTCTGGCGCGGGCTGCCCTTCGGCCAGGCGGATGGTCTCATAGAAGCGGACCTCCTCCAGTGTCAGCATCGGGGCCTCGGCGTTTTCCGCGTAAGAGGGCGCGCTGCCGTCGCCGCCCAGCCCAGGATAGATCAGGACCTGGCCCAGGATCCCCTCCAGCCGGCCGCGCGCATGATGCGCCACGCTCGCCGCGAGGTTGCCACCGGCGCTGTCACCGACCAGCACGAGGCCGCTGCCGTAGTGCTGTGCTGCCCATTGCGTTGCGGTCCAGCAATCGTCGAAAGCGGCGGGGTGGGTATGCTCGGGCGACAGCCGGTAATCCACCGCCACCACGCGGTATCCGGTCATGGCGCAGATCTGGGCGCAGAAATCATCATGGCTGTCGAGCCCGCCGACGACGAAACCACCGCCATGGAAAAACATCACCGTGTGGTTGGGAAAACCGGCGGAATAGACCCGGACCGGCACGCCGTCGGCGCTCCGGTCCTCGGCTGTGACCCCCTCGGGCCGCCCTTGATGAAAGGCCCGGCACATCGCGTCATAGGCGCGGCGCTGGTCCGCGATGCTGCCCTCAACCGCGTCCTCGGGATAGCTCTCGGCGGTCTTGCGGATAAAGGCCCGGACCTCCGTGTCGATCAGCTTGGCAAAGTCGCGCCTTGCGCTCACTGCTCCCACTCCCACGGGCGGGTGAAGTTGCCCAACACATGCGCCACGTCGGCCTCGTCGGCCCCGTTGCGGCGCAGCTCGGCAACCAGACCGCGCGTCTTGTCGTCGATGACCGAGACCACGCGCGCCTGCACACCCGCCTCTTCCAGCGCGGCATTGTAGACGCGGGTGATCGCGCTCTTGCGCAGATCGGGCTTGAACACCTTGCCGACCGCGGTCTTGGGCAGCTCGTCAAGGATGCCGATGAACTTGGGCCGCGCCGCGCGTTCATGCACGTGGACCTTGCAGTGTTCCATCAACTCCTCCTGGCTGACCGTCGCGCCCTCGACCAGTTCGACATAGGCGCAGGGCATCTCACCGGAATAGGCGTCGGGCTGGCCGATGGCCCCGGCAAAGGCAACCGCCTCATGCGCCAGCAGCGCCTCCTCGATCTCGCCGGGGTCGATGTTGTGGCCACCGCGAATGATCAGATCCTTGGCGCGCCCGGTGATCCACAGGTAACCATCCGGGTCGATCCGGCCAAGGTCGCCGGTGCGCAGGTAGCGACCCTCGTAGAACAGATCGGCGTTCTTCGCGGCCTCGGTATAGGTGTTGCCGGCATAGACCCCGGGATTGGACACGCAGATCTCGCCGATCTCGTCGGTGCCACACTCCTGCGGGCCGTCGGGGGTGCCGCGCATGATCCGCACGTCCGAGTAGGGGAAGGGAATGCCGATCGAGCCGACCTTCTTCTCGCCCGCCGGCGGGTTGCAGGAGACAAGGCAGGTCGCCTCGGTCAGCCCGTAGCCCTCGACGATGGTCACGCCCGAGGCGCTCTCGAACCGTTTGAACAGCTCCAGCGGCATCGGGGCGGAGCCCGAGAAGGCCGTTTTCACCGTGGAGATATCGGCATCGACCTTGCGCTGCATCAGCGCCGAGACGGCGGTGGGCACGGTGATGATGAAGCTGATCTTCCAGCGTTCGATCAGCTTCCAGAAGTTGTCGAACACCCCGTCGCCGCGATAGCCGGCCGGGGTCGGGAACACCACATGCGCGCCCGAGGCGACGGCGGCCATGCCGATGACGTGGCAGGCAAAGACGTGGAACAGCGGCAGCGGGCACATGATGTTGTCGTTTTCGGAGAACAGCAGACGATGCCCGAGCCAGCCGTTGTAGATGGCGCCGGAATACTTGTGCTGGGCGACCTTGGGCATGCCGGTGGTACCGCCGGTGTGGAAGTAGAAGGCGACCCGGTCCTGACCGCCGTCCTCGAAGCTCAGCGTGTCGGGCTGGCGCGCCATCTCCTTGTTGAAATCCTTGTAATCTGCGTGCGCGATCAAGGACTTGCCCTCGATCTTGGGGCGCAGGAACGGCACGATCCAGGACTTCGGCGGGGTCAGGTAGCGGTTCAGGTCGATCTCGAGCACGGTGTCCACATGCGGGGCGTGGCGGACCGCCTCGGCGACCTTCTGCGCGACGTCGGTTTTCGGGAAGGGCTTGAGCGTCACGACCACCTTGGCGTTGGTCTCGCGCAGGATCGAGGCGATCTGTTCGGGTTCCAGCAAGGGGTTGATCGGATTGACAATTCCGGCGATGGCGCCGCCCAGGATGGTGACGAAGGTCTCGGTGCAGTTGGGCAGCACGCAGGCGACCACGTCCTTCTCGCCCACCCCGAGCGACCGGAACAGGTTGGCGGCCTGGCTGGTGCGTGCCAGCAGCTGCGCCCAGGTCAGGGTCTCGGCCGGGTCGGTGGGACCGGACAGCAACTGATAGCTTATCGCCTTGTTATTCGGAAACTTTTTCGCGGTGCGGGCCAGCAGGTGATAGAGCGTCTTGGGAAGATCCCGCGCCTCCCACGGCATCTCGTTCTCGATCGCGATCCGATCGTCCATTCCTGCAAATGACATTCCTGCATCCTCCCCTTTCGGTCCCTCGCCCCATGCGGGTCAAGGATGCTGGGAATCCCGTCGGGGTGCAAGGTCGGGGCCCGCCGAATCCCCCGGCCCGGGCGGGTGACGTGACGCCAAGTGACGCCACGAAACGGGGAATTCACGAGGCATTTCGTACAATCCGACCCCCCCGCCCGAGCGCCGGAATCGCCGGTTTGGGGGATTGGGGCGGCGTTTCGTACAAAGAGGGTTACGGGAGGGGGGAGAGAGAGGCAACGCACGGGGCGTTTGCCGGGCGGTAAGAGGTCGCGGGCAGGTTTTGCGCGCGGGAGGTATGGGGATGGAACGGGAGTGGATGCAGACGACACCGAGGTTCGAGATGCGTAGGAAGCGGGCTTTGCAAACTACAGCAAGCAGCCTGAGCCGACCTCTGGCATTATCCAACGATGCTGCAACGCGGCCTGCCATAGCTGCCTTTAATCGCCAAGCGCGCCAGAGAAACGAGGAGCTGCACAGCGTCACCCTTGCACAACGGAATCCTAATGTGGTTAAGTCTCTGAGGTTGTACGACTGTCAAATCAGCACCTTTACCGTGTGGGCATAAAGATAGGACAGAAAATTGAGCTTACCCAATTGGACAATGGCTGGAATTTTGCCCCCTGTGCGACCGGGAACTAACCCAGCAGGCCCTGACCGATCACCCTACACGGTTTCACTACATGACCTTGTTAACAGGTTTGCAACTTCTCCCGAGAGGGCAGCAATACTCGAAGGTCTCATCGACTACCGTGCAGACCTCTACAAAATTGGCATTGTCGATGGTTTTCAATGGGTTAATGGAAGCTTTTTGGAGGACATCGAAACCAACGAAAGTCGGCCCCCAAACGATATCGATGTGGTAACCTATATCGTGATACCATCTGGATACTCTCAGGCTTCGTTGCTACCTGCACTGGCACCGCTTATGGACAAAAAAGCTACCAAGGCAAAATACAAGGTCGATGCACATGTCTTTGATTTGAAACAGGTTACAATCCCAAACGTCTGCTATTGGTATAGCCTTTGGTCGCATCGGCGTGACGGTCTCTGGAAAGGGTTTGCGCACCTTCCATTAGACCCGGCCAAGGATTCAACGGCCCAAACAGCGCTTGTGCGGATGACAGCGTCAGGGTTTGGATCATGAGCACGCGCGCCGAGAATCTCAAAGCTGAAATTAAGCAAGTTCAATCTATTCTCGATGAAATTCCAGAAGAGAATGTCATTGACCGATATAGCATTGAACAAAGACTAGAGGAGCTGAACAGCAATCTCATGCTTTTGCCCGACGCTCGGACAGAAGCCGAAAAGCTTTCACTTACATTTCGAGGTGAACCGGTCATCGGGAGTCGCGCCATTTCTGCCGATTTCGCCGGAAAAGCAGCTACAACTTTTCACGACGCTTTTTCCGCTATTCTTGCGGGCATCAAGTCGAGATTGCGTTACTCAGGTCCAATTCCAGACAAGGCGCAATTCCCTTTGATGATTACTGGCACAGCTTTAGGCTCATTCGGATTCGAGATGGAAGTTCCGGAAGATACCCCAAATCTGTTCGATGAACCAATAGGTTCTTCGGATGCTGTGATCATACTTAAAAAACTGCTTCGCGTTTCTGCCGTTGGATCAGATGATGATATCTCTGATATTGTGGAGGAAATTCACCCACGCGCAGTTAGTAAAGTCGCTGACTTCCTATCAGTTTTGTCGAAGCAAAGTGCATGGTGTGGGCTTGAATTTAGAAACGACTATTTCCGATACAGCGATTTAGAAGAATTGAAGCTGTCAGAATCTCGCCTTCGGAAGGAAAATATTGAAGAACGAACCGAAACCTACCGTGGCGAATTTCAGGGTTTTCTGCCTGTAGGGCGTAACTTTGAGTTCAAAGTATTTGACGATGATTCTGTGCTGAAAGGTCGCCTTGGCGAAGACATCGGTGACACTTTGGAATTAAGCAGAGATTGGTTGTTTCGGCCTGTCACGGTCAAATTCAATGTGGTACAAGTCGGCCAAGGACGGCCTCGCTTCACGTTGGCATCTTTGGATGACATTGAAAAAGTATAATTGCTTTTCGCCCGAACCGTCTGAATGCCAACTCTCCGACGCGGATCATCTGGGTCCGCTAGTTTGCGTAGGATGCTTGCGCTGCGTGTCGGATTGAGAGAGCCGCGACACAATTGGCAAAAGAACGTCTGCCTCCGCAGTTGGCGGGGGGTGTTTTTGCACCTGCGGCAAACTTCTGCTTCCCTCCCGACCTGCGGGATGTTCATGTCCCCTCCGGGCTACCTACCGACCTTCGCCGTCCATGACGGATATCTCCACAATCATCCCGGCCGGCCAGGACACAAGGCGCGCAGCGCCGCCGGACAGCGCCCGACCGCCCCTTTGGGCTGGCGCTTTGGGTATCTCGTACTTCGGTCACGAGGAGGAGGTATTTGGCGACCATAAAGCGCGTCTCTCACCTGTTGCGGCGCCATCCCACGGGCCGTCGCACGCCCGGCGCGCGGTACGCCCACCCGCGGTCGGGCGCTGCCCGGTGGGGGCTTTCCTGTCCTCCCCGCGCAGGCGGGGATCTTTGGCCGGTGCGCTGGCGTGGGGAGGTTCCCGCTTTCGCGGGGATGACAGGGTTTCGCGGCGGATGACAGCGTTGAGGGTGGGCGGTCAGCGTTTGGCGGGGAATGACAGTGTTGCGGGGCGGGTGGCGGCGTTGCGGGGCCGGGCTTGGGCCGGGGGGATCAATCCGCGCCGCCGAAGACCATCGCGCCCTGCGTGGCGGGGGACACCGCGTCGCGGAACCCGGCGAAGAGTTCACGCCCGATCCCGGCCCGGTTGGACGAGAGGTCGGGGTTGGCCGGCGCGCGCGCCTCCACGCCCTCGGTCAGGATGTCGAGCCGTCCCGCCACCGCGTCGACCCGCACCACATCGCCGTCGCGCAGCCGGGCGATCGGGCCGCCGTCCAGCGCCTCGGGGCAGACATGGATCGCCGCCGGCACCTTGCCCGAGGCGCCGGACATGCGCCCGTCGGTCACCAGCGCGACCTTTTGCCCCCGGCCCTGCAGGATGGAGAGGATCGGCGTCAGGCTGTGCAATTCGGGCATGCCGTTGGCGCGCGGCCCCTGGAACCGGACCACGACCACCAGGTCGCCGGTCAGGGTGCCGGCCTTGAACGCCGCTTTGACCGCCTCCTGATCGTCGAAGACCCGCGCCGGGGCCTCGACCACGTGATGCTCGGGCGCCACCGCCGAGACCTTCATCACCCCGGTGCCCAGGCTGCCGGCCAGCCGCTTGAGCCCGCCGCTGGGCTGGAACGGGTCCGAGGCCGGGCGCAGGATCTTGTCGTTCAGGCTGTCGCCCGCACCGGCCTGCCAGTGCAGCGCGCCGTCGCTCAGGCGCGGTTCCTGCGTGTAGCGGGCCAGGCCCGGCCCGGCGACCGTCTCGGTGTCGGGGTGCAGCAGCCCGGCCTCGAGCAGGGTGCCGATGACATAGCCCAGCCCGCCGGCGGCGTGGAAATGGTTCACGTCGGCCAGACCGTTGGGATAGACCCGCGCGACCAGTGGCGTGACCTCGGAAAGATCCGAGAAATCCTGCCAATCGAGGAGGATGCCACCCGCCCGCGCCATCGCCACCAGGTGGATCAGGTGGTTGGTCGAGCCGCCGGTGGCGTTCAGCCCGACGATACCATTGACGAAGGCGCGCGCGTCGAGGATGCGGCAGACCGGGGTATATTCATCGCCCAGCGCGCTCAGTTCCAGCGCCCGCCGGGCCCCGGCCCGGGTCAGCGCATCGCGCAGCGGCGTGTCGGGGTTGACGAAGCTCGCCCCCGGCAGGTGCAGCCCCATAAACTCCATCAGCATCTGGTTGGTGTTGGCGGTGCCGTAGAAGGTGCAGGTGCCCGGCCCGTGATAGGCGGCCATCTCGGCGGCCATCAGCGCCTCGCGGCCGACCTCGCCGGCGGCGAACTGCTGGCGGACCTTTGCTTTTTCGTCGTTGGGCAGGCCGCTGGTCATCGGGCCGGCGGGCAGGAACACCGCCGGCAGGTGGCCAAAGCTTTGCGCCGCGATCACCAGCCCGGGCACGATCTTGTCGCAGACGCCGAGGAACACGGCGGCGTCGAACACGCCGTGGCTGAGCGCGACGGCGGCGGCCATGGCGATCACGTCGCGGGAGAACAGGCTGAGTTCCATGCCCGGCGCACCCTGGGTGACGCCGTCGCACATCGCCGGCACCCCGCCGGCCACCTGCGCGGTGCCGCCCGCCTCGCGCGCGGCATCGCGGATCAGATCGGGGAAATGCTCGAACGGGCGATGCGCCGAGAGCATGTCGTTATAGGCGGTGATGATACCGAGGTTGCCGGCGTTGCCTGTCGCCAGGGCCTGCTGGTCCGCCCCGGCGCCGGCATAGGCGTGCGCCTGACCCGAACAGGACAGGTGCGCCCGCGCCACACCCTGATCGCGGGCGGCCTGCATCCGGTCGAGATAGGCGGCGCGGCTGTCCCTGCTGCGGCGTTCGATCCGGTCGGTCACTGTGCGTAGGGTGGGGTGTACTGGCATCACTTTCCTGTCCTGACCTCGTTGCGCGGGAGCGTGGACGCCCTGCGCGGGATCTCTCCGACGTCGCGCGGGTCGCGCGCATGGGCCTCAACAATCGGGAGCGGCTGGGGATTTTGCAACCGCAAACCGTGCGTCCCGCCCCCCAGAAACGTTGACTTGGCGGATCGGGCGAGAAGGTCGGCAAAGGTTTTCCACAGGGTTCTCCACCATGGCGAGGCGGATGGTGGAGATCGTGGTGATGATATTGAGTTTCGACAATTCTGCGCCACAGACCTGTGGATTTCCTGGAGAGGTTATTGGCAATCGTCAATACGTGCGTTGCAGGGGTCTTTCCTCATCCGCCCCTTGCCTGTGGATAAAGCCCGCAGATTGTCGGCGCGGCCCGTGCGGTGATCTGCCGGATGATCCCTGGCGGGCCCCCTTGAGCGATGGTCGGATGGTCAACGCGCCGGGGCTGCGGATCTGGCCGGCCCCCCGGGCGCGCCTCAACTGAGGTTGCGCAGGTACTCCATCACCGCCGAGCGAACCGATTGATCGCCACGGTGACGGGCGTCGCAGATGACCTTGCGCACCTCGGTCAGGTTGCTGCGGCGCAACAGGCTTTTCACCGGGCCGATTGAGGCCGGGCGCATCGACAGCGACCGGATGCCGATGGCGGCCAGGCACAACGCCTCGATCGGCCGGCCGGCATCCTCGCCACAGAAACTCAGCGGGGTGTTGGACCGTTCGCAGCGTTCGACGATCCGCTCGATCAGGCTGAGAAAGCTCACGTTCAGCGTGTCATAGCGACGGCGCACACGCTCGTTCTCGCGGTCGGCGGCGAAGAAGAACTGCTTCAGGTCGTTGCCGCCGATCGAGATGAACCCCACCTCGTCAAAGAACTTTTGCGGCGCGAAGGCGAGCGAGGGTGTCTCCAGCATGGCACCGATCTGGATCGACTCGGGCAACGCGTGGCCCAGCCTCCGTTCGCGCGCGATGGTCTTGTCGACCTCGGCGCGGGCGGCTCGGTATTCCTCGAACTGGGCGACGAAGGGAAACATCAGGGTCAGCGGACGCCCGTTGGTCGCCCGGATCAGCGCCTGCAACTGCATCCGCATCACGCCCGGCTTGTCCAGGCCGACCCGGATCGCGCGCCAGCCCAGCGCCGGGTTCGGCTCGTCGTTGGGCTTCATGTAGGGCAGCACCTTGTCCGAGCCGATGTCGAGGGTGCGGAACACCACGCGCTTGCCCTGGGCCGCGTCGAGAACCCGGGCATAGAGCGCCACCAGTTCCGACCGTTTCGGCATCTTGTTGCGGACCAGGAATTGCAGCTCGGTCCGGAACAGGCCGACCCCCTCGGCGCCGGAGCCGTCGAGCGAGGGCAGATCGGCCATCAGGCCCGCATTCATGTGCATCTCGACCGTCTGGCCGTCGAGGGTCGTGGCCGGTTTCTCCCGGATCGAGGCATAGCGCTGTTGCGCCTCGGCGCGCATCGCGATCTTGTCACGGAAGGCGGCGACCACGGAGTCATCGGGGCGCAGGTGCACCAGCGCCTGGTCGCCGTCGACCATGATCTGATCGCCGTTCAGCGCCTCGGTCGTGATCCGGGCGGCACGCACCACCAGCGGGATCGCCAGCGCCCGGGCGACGATGGCGGCATGCGAGCCGACCGAGCCCTCTTCCAGCACGACAGCGCGCAGGCTGCGGCCGTATTCCAGCAGGTCGCCGGGGCCGATGTTGCGGGCGACCAGGATCGGGTCGGGCGGCATGTCGGCGCCGGTGTTGTTGCCCTGACCGGTCAGGATGCGCAGCAGCCGGTTCGACAGGTCGTCGAGGTCGGAGAGCCGTTCGCGCAGGTAGCTGTCCTGCGCCTGGGCGATCCGGTTGCGCGCCAGGCTCTGCTCCTTTTCCACCGCCGCCTCGGCCGACAGGCCGCGCGAGATGTCCTCTTCCATCCGGCGCATCCAGCCCTTGGAATTGGCGAACATCCGGTAGGCTTCGAGCACGTCGAGCTGTTCCTTGTCGGCGCCGCGCGACAGTTCCAGCATCTTGTTGACGCCGACGCGCAATTCCTCGACCGCCTCGGTCAGGCGTTCCAGTTCGCGTTCGGGGTCCTCGGCGATCGGGTTGGTCACCACCACCCGCGGCTCGTGCAGCCAGACGTGGCCCTCGGCGGTGCCCTCCTGCCCGCTGATGCCGCGGATCAGCACCGATTGCTGGTGCAGCGGCGACAGCGCCGCCCCCTCGCCCACGAAGGCGCCCAGTTCGGTCATCTCGGCGATGACCATCGCCACCACCTCCAGCGCATAGACCTCGTCGGCGGAGAACACCCGTGCGTCATGCGATTGCACCACCAGAACGCCCAGCGATTCGCCCAGCCGCTGGATCGGAATCCCGAGGAAGGAGGAATAGCGTTCCTCGCCGGTCTCGGGCATGTAGCGGAATCCCGGCTCGGCCGGCGCATCGGGGGTGTTGACTACGCTGCCGGTGCGGGCCACCCGCCCGACCAGCCCCTCGCCCAGACGCATCCGCGTGTGGTGCACCGCGCCGGCGTCCAGCCCTTCGGTGGCGCAAAGCTCCAGCGTTTCGGCATCGCGGAACAGGTAGACCGAGCAGACCTCGGTTCCCATGCTGTCGGCGATCAGGTGGGTGATCTTGTCCAGACGGGTCTGCCCGGCATCGCTGCCGGCCATGACCTCGCGCAGCCGCTTGAGCAGCTTGCGACTTTCACTTTCCGTGCCGTCGGGCATTGGCCTCGTTCACTTTGCGGCGTCAGGCCGCCCGAGAAAAAAGAACTCAGGCCGCCTTGTCCAGTCCGAAGGCATCATGCAGCGCCTGAACCGCAAGTTCCATGTATTTCCGGTCGATCAGGACGGAAATCTTTATCTCGGAGGTTGTGATGACGCGAATATTGATGCCCTCGTCGGAGAGAACCTTGAACATTTTGGCCGCCACGCCCGACTGGCTGCGCATGCCGATGCCCACCACCGAGACCTTGGCCACGTCGGTGTCGGCGACCAGTTGGGCATAGTTCAGTTGCCCGTCCTGCCTGATCTTGTCCAGCGCCGCATCGGCGCGGGGCACCTCGTTGGTGGGACAGGAAAAGGTCATGTCCGTGCGTCCCTCTTCCGAGATGTTCTGCACGATCATGTCCACGTTCACCCCCGCCTCGCTCAGCGCGGAAAAGATGGTGGCGGCGATGCCGGGGCGGTCGGCGACCGACAGCAGCGTCATCTTGGCCTCGTCGCGGGAATAGGCGACGCCGTTCACAACGTTGGATTCCATGATATCCTCCTCGGCACACACCAGCGTGCCCGCTTGGTCGGACTGTTCTTCGAAACTCGACAGCACCCGCAGTTTCACACCATAGCGCATCGCCAGCTCGACCGAGCGGGTCTGCAGCACCTTGGCCCCGAGGCTGGCCAGTTCCAGCATTTCCTCGAAGGCGATCCGGTCCAGCTTGCGCGCCTTTTCGCAGATCCGCGGGTCGGTGGTATAGACGCCGTCCACGTCGGTGTAGATGTCACAGCGCTCGGCCCCGAAGGCGGCGGCAAAGGCCACGGCGGTGGTGTCCGAACCGCCCCGCCCCAGCGTGGTGATCCGGCCCTCGGGGCTGATCCCCTGGAACCCGGCCACCACGGCCACGCGCATGCCCTCGCCGAACTTCTGGGTCAGGTTCTCGGTCGGGATCTCGACGATCCGGGCGGCGGAATGGGCGCTGGTGGTCTTCAGCGGCACCTGCCAGCCCTGCCAGCTGCGCGCCGGCACGTCCATTTCCTGCAAGGTCAGTGCCATCAGCCCGGCGGTCACGTTCTCGCCCGAGGAGACCACGGCATCATATTCGCGCGCGTCGAACAGCGGCGAGGTTTCCTCGACCCAGCCGACCAGTTCGTTGGTCTTGCCGGACATGGCCGAGACGATGACGATCACGTCATAGCCCTTGGCCACCTCGACGCCGACGCGCTTGGCGGCGCGGCGGATACGGTCGAGGTTGGCAACCGAGGTGCCACCGAATTTCATCACGAGGACGGGCATGCGCTTTTCCCCTGGGTCCCGAAGTCGCGCGCGGTTTACGCGCAGTCCGCGCGGGGCGCAAGGGCGATGGCACCCGGGGCGCATGGTTCCCGCCGATCAGGGCCGGAGCGACCGGGGTCGCTGTCCGCCGGGCGATCACGCGCGTTCACGCGCGAACACGGTCGCGCCGCGCCCCTTTCGTTTTGGCGCAAGACCCGTAGGTGATGCCCCGGAACCGATGTCATCAAGAAAGGACCTGACCCGTATGTGGACCCGTCACACCCTGGAGACCACCATCATTGCCGGCCTTGCCGGAGAGATCGCCTTCGAGCTTTACGCCTGGCTGATCTCGCCGCTGCTGTTCGGGGTGGCGCTTGCGCCCGCGAACCTGATCGTCGCCCTGTCGAAACTGACCCTCGGGGTCGGCCTGCCCTATTGGGCCGGGTTCGCGGTGCATTTCCTGATCGGCGCGATCGGCTTCGCGGTCTTCGTGCGGCTGACGCACCTGGTGACGGGAACCCGGCTGGTCTTGTCCGGGGCAATCGCCGGGTTCGTGTTGTGGTTCGTCGCGCAGGGGCTTCTGGCGCCCGCGGTGGGGCGTAGCTTCATGATGGGCTTTGGCGCCTATACCCAATCTTCGTTCATCGGGCACGTCGGCATGACCACCCTGATGGGCTGGCTGATGCTCCGACTGGCCGGGGGACGGGTCAAGGCCACCGCCGTTTAGGCGCCGACAGTGCTTGCCGCGCGGCTTCAGAATTCTTTGCCGCGCGGCGACAATGTTGGCATTTTTCAGGCAATAGTTCCCCCACGCGACACGCCAAGCGGTATTTTCAGAACGAGAGTAGAAAGTTTTTTGCCTTGCGCAAAAGAAAATGGGAATCATCCATCATGTTTCATCGTGGATTTCTCATAGGTTTTCTCACAGCTGACGGCATGTTCCTGATTGTTCATGCGGCCTTCGGCGTTCTGACGATGCAAGGCATTGTTGAGGTTTGGCCGAAATTCTTCAACGTAGACCGCGACTGGGGTGGCGGTGAGATACTCAGCTATATCAAATGGGCAATGATCATCGGCGCCCTGACTGCGTGTTTCATGAAAAGCCGGAAGCCGATATTTCTCGGGCTGGTCGGTCTGTTCCTTGTTTGCCTGCTCGACGACAGTCTTGGGCTGCACGAGCGCGGCACCTCGTGGCTGATCAACGATCTTGAGATTTACCGGTACTTCGGAACCAACCAGGCGGTGGTCGGCGAGCTTTTTTCCTGGGCCTTTCTGGGCATACCTGCGGTCGCAAGCCTGGGCGCAGGTTGGCGAATGTCGGATTCCCGGGACAGGCGATTGGTTTTACCCGCGATACTGTTCTTCTCCGGGGTCGTGGTCTGCGCCGTCGTTATCGACGCAATACACAGCAGCCTCCCTGATCGCTCATTGGCGGCCGGCCTCGTGGGCATGCTGGAAGAGGGCGGAGAAATGATCTTTCTCAGCCTGCTTCTGGCCTTTGCCTGGGGCCTGCTCCGGCGCGTTGGCGACTTTCAGGAAGGGACGGCCTGACGGCCATCTTATCCGCGGATCGGCCTGTCAATACCGTCAGAACGGGTGCGCGCGCCCGTCCCAGGTCTCGAAACAGCCGGTGCGGTCCAGGTCGAGCGCCGCAAAGCGGTCGACCAGCCCATCGGCGGCCTGGTCCACGGTGATCTCGGCCGCCTCACCGCCCATGTCGGTCTGCACCCAACCGGGGTGGTAGATGCCCACGGCGATCCCCTCGCCTTGCAGATCGACGGCGAGGTTGCGCCCGAGGTTCAGCACGGCGGCCTTGGAGGCGCGGTAGATATAGCTGCCCCCCGGCGCCAGGCTCTGCGAGGCCATCTGCGACGAGATGATCGCGATCCTTGCCCCCTCCGCCGCCCGCAGGTTGGGCAGCAGCGCCTGGATCGCGAGGAACACGCCGGTGACGTTGACCGCAAAGCTCTGCGCCCACATCTCCGGCGGGTAGCCGTTTGCGAGCTTCTGCCCCTTGTCCAGGTAGACCCCGGCGTTGCACACCAGCAGGTCGACCGGCTGGCCGGCCAGCCGCGCCGCCATGGCCCGGTGCCCCGAAGGGTCGGTCACGTCGAGGGTGATCTCACCGCTGGAGTCGCGGGCGGTGCCGCTGACCCGGTGGCCCTCGGCGCGGTAGCGGTCGGCCAGCGCGCGGCCAATGCCACGCCCGGCGCCTGTGATCAGCACATGCATGGGGTCAGTTCGTCTTTCGGTTCGGGGTGAAGGGCAAGGGGGTGACCGGCACCCCCTCCTCGATCAGGGCGCGGGCCTCTTCGGGTTTGGCCTCGCCGTAGATCGGGCGCTCCGGCGCCTCGCCCTGGTGCATGGCGCGGGCCTCGGAGGCAAAATTCGGCCCCACGTAATCGGAGGTTTCCTCGACCTTGCGGCGCAGCTCGGCGATGGCCTGTTCGGCGGCGCTGGCGGGCTGGCTCAGGGGGCGCTCCGACGCTGCCACGGGCGTGGCCGCAGGTCCGGGCACGGTTTCCGCGGCCTTGCGTCCCGGGCGCACGCGCGGGGTCATCATCGCCTTTTCAACCTGGTCGCTGCCGCAGACGGCGCATTGCACCATCCCCGCCGCGGCCAGCTTGTCAAAGGCCTCGGCGGATTTGAACCAGCTGTCGAATCTGTGCCCCTCGGCACATTTCAAAGCGTATTGAATCATGCTCGGCTCGCCATTGTAGGGTATTTGTTTAAGTATCTCCCCTACCGGCAAGATCAAGTGGCGGGACACCGCGCGGCGCGGACTGTGGCCAAAACGTACCCGGTTTTTCGCGTCTCGGGGCGTTTGGACTGAACCGCTGTTCCGACCCGCTCAGCGCAGGGTCGCCCGCATCCGGGCGGCCAGCCCCGCGACCAGTTCGGGGTGGGGAATGTCGGCGTCGATGGACAGCCGGCGCAGGCCGAAATGCACATGCGCCATTTCCTGGTAATAACGGGTGTAGAGGTAATTGGTGCCGGCCCCGGCCACCGCCCCCAGCAGCGGCACGCTTTGCGCGGCGAGTTTCTGGCCCATCGCGGTGGCCAGGCGGGGCGAGACGCTGGCGATCAGTTTCTGCAGCGTGGCGCCGGTCAGGGTGAGGCGCAGAGACAGGAACCCCAGGTCGGCGCCGTCGTCATGGGCCAGCGGACCGGCGGCGGCAAAGACGCGGATGCAATCGAACTGCACGTTCTCGGCGCCGGGGTCGAAACCGGCCCGCGCCGCGCCCCCCTGGATCGAGCGCAACAGCACCGTGGTGGTCGCCGGCAGTTCGACCAGCGCGCCCGGAAGCCCACCGAGCCCGCCCGCCGCGCCCAGCGCGGTGGTGGCGGCGGTGTCGATCCAGCCCGGTTGATCAGGGATCACGCCGCGACTGCCCTGGGCGGTGCGCATGGCCAGCGTCAGCGCCCGTTCAGTCGCCACCCCCAGCCCGCCGCGCAAGTCGGGCGGGAGCCGGTCCAGCAGCCCCTCGGCGCGCCCGCCCAGCGCGGTCAGCAGCCGCAGCCCCGGGCCACCGGCAGCGCGGTAGCGCGCGGCAAGCCGGTCCAGCTCGGCCTCGGCATCGACCGGGATCGCCTGGGTCACGTCATTGGGCATGGGCTGTGGTCTCCCTCGTCCTGCAACACAAGATCGGCACGAAAGCGGCCGAAATCAATCCCGCGCCGCGCTGTCCCCGGTCCAGCGGGTCACCGGCCCGCGCACCCCGGCCCAGGCCCCCGGCGCGAGGTCGCGGCCGAGAATCCGGTCGGGGTTGGTGGGCGGTGGCATCTCGACCCCGTCGAGGCGGCTGAAGCCGAAGCGGCTGTAATACGGCGCATCGCCGACCAGCATCACCCGGGCCCAGCCTGCTGCGCGGGCCACGTCGAGCGCCTGGTTGATCAGCATCGCGCCCAGCCCCTCGCCCTGGTGGGTGGGGTGGACGGCGACCGGCCCCAGCAGCAACGCCGGCGCCGCGCCCACATGGACGGGCCAGAACCGGATCGCGCCCGCCACGGTGCCGTCGCTGTCGCGGGCGACCATCGACAGGCCCGCCACCGGGTCGACGCCGTCGCGCAGCCGGTACGACGACAGCGCCTCGCGCCCGGGCGCGAAACACAGGTCGTAGAGCGCCTCGACCTCCCACCAGTCGGCAGGGCATTCGGGTTGCAGTGCGATCACCTGTTCGCGCGCCTCTCATTCCAAGGTGGCATTCGCCCTAGCACGACGTTACCCCTTGGGCAAACAACTGGAGTCTGCGATGTTCTACCGCCCCGAGGACGGCCACGGGTTGCCGCACAACCCATTCAACGCGATCATCACGCCGCGCCCGATCGGCTGGATCTCGACCAGGGACGGCAACGGGGTGAACAACCTTGCGCCCTATTCCTTTTTCAACGGCGTGGCCTATTTCCCGCCGCAGGTGATGTTCGCCAGCACCGGGCAGAAGCCCGACCAGGACAACACCAAGGACAGCGTCGCCAATATCCGCGAAACCGGCGTGTTCTGCGTGAACGTGGCCGAATACGCCAAGCGCGAGGCGCTCAACGCCACATCGGCCGGCTTGGCGAAAGAGGTGGACGAGTTTGCCCATGCCGGGCTGACGGCGGCGGAGTGCTCGGAAATCGCCTGCGCCCGCATCGCCGATGCGCCCGCCGCGCTGGAATGCCGGATGACGCAGATCGTGCCGCTGGAGGGGCAGAACAACGTGCTGGTGCTGGCCGAGGTGGTCGGCGTGCACATGCGCGACGACTGCATCCGCGACGGCCGGTTCGACGTGCGCGCGTTCCAGCCGCTGGCACGGCTGGGGTACCGCGACTACAGCCATGTGACCGAGGTGTTCGAGATGACCCGCCCGGACGACTGAGACGGAGGGCAGCCTTGGTTCGGGGAGATCCCGGGTCGAGCCCGGGATGACAGCGTTTGTGCCTTGCGCATCCTGTCACCCCGGCCGCAGAGCCGGGGTCTCAAAGGTTCGGAGTGATCCCGGATCAGGTCCGGGATGACATCCCTGGCGGTTGGCGCGCGACGGGCCTGCGCCTCAGAACAGCAGTTCGGCCACGGTGATCCAGACCGGCAGCGTGGCGGCGCTGAGCAGGGTGGATTGGGCGATCAGCGTCGCCACCAGCTCTCGGTTGGCGCCGAAGCCCGCCGCCAGCACATGCGCCGCCGAGGCGGTGGGCAGCGCCGCGAAGAGCATCAGCACCGCCACCAGCGGACCCGAGGCGCCGGAGATCAGCGCCACCGCGCAGACCAGCGCCGGCAGCAGCACCAGCTTGGTACCGGTGAGCATCGCGCTGAACCGGTCGAGCCGCGCCAGCGCGCCCCAGTTCATCGTCGCGCCGATGGAAATCAGCGCCACCGGGATCGCCGCCTGTGACAGCATCGTCAGCGGTTCCAGCACCGGCGCCGGCAGGCTGCGGCCCGACAGCCCGACCAGGACCCCCGCCACGCTGGCCAGCAGGAAGGGGTTGAGCGCCACCTTGGCCGCCGTCGCCTTCAACCCCAGCGCATTGCCGCGCGACAGCGCCGAGACCGCGAAGAGATTGGCCACCGGCACCGCCATGCCCACCGTCACCGCCAGCAGACCCACGTCGGCGCGGCTGAGCGTGTGCACGGCAACGAAGCCCAGCGCGGTGTTGAACCGCCAGGCGGTCTGCCAGCAGCCGGCGAAATCAAGGAAGCGTTGCGGCCCGAAACGCCGGGCCAGCGCGCCGGCCAGAAGCCCCGACAGCAGGATCGCCCAGACCAGCGGCGCGATGGCGATGACCTGCGCCGGCGCGATCGGTCGACCCGAGGCGGCCACGAAGAGCAGCGCGGGAAACAGGATCTCGAAGTTCAGCCGGTCAAGCCCCTGCCAGGCATTGGCCGACAGCCGGTTGCGCAGCAGGCCGCCGAGGCCCACCAGCAGGAACGAGGGCATCAGCCCCAGAAGGATGGTGAGAAAGACCAAGGTGATGCTCCGCCCGCGGGTGTGACCGCGGGCGTTGTGGAACGGCTGCGGGCCGGAGGCAAGCCCCCGGCGGGCATGGATTGCCCTCAGTGCCCGCCGAGAATGCCGGTCTTGACCGAGTAGTTTACCGCCAGCGCGTAATCGGGGTCATCGTCGCTGTCGACCATCAGGTGACCGGCCTTGGTCAACAGGCGGTGACAATCGCGGCTGAGGTGGCGCAGTTGCATCCGCTTGCCCTCGGCCTCGTATTTCGCGGCCACTGCCTCGATCGCCTGCAGGGCGGATTGATCGACCACGCGGCTGTCGGCGAAATCGACGATCACCGCCGCGGGGTCGGCCTTGGGGTTGAACATCTCGGCAAAGCCCTCGGCCGAGCCGAAGAACAGCGGCCCCTGCACCTGGTAGACCTTGGCGCCCTCGGGGGTGAGGTAGGTCTTGGCATGGATACGCCGCGCGTTGTTCCAGGCATAGGCCAGCGCCGAGACGATCACCCCGACCACCACGGCGACCGCCAGATCCTCCATCACCGTGACCACGGTGACCAGCAGGATCACGAAGGCATCGGTCAGCGGCACCTTGCGCAGGATGGTCAGCGAGTTCCAGGCAAAGGTGCCGATCACCACCATGAACATCACCCCGACCAGCGCGGCCAGCGGGATCTGTTCGATCAGCGGCGATGCGAACAGGATGAAGATCAGAAGGAACAGCGCGGCGGCGATGCCGGCGACGCGGGTGCGGCCACCCGATTTCACGTTGATCATCGACTGGCCGATCATGGCACAGCCGCCCATGCCGCCGAAGAAGCCGGTGACGGTATTGGCCATGCCCTGGGCGATGCATTCCTGGCTGGCGCCACCGCGCTTGCCGGTCATCTCGCCCACGAGGTTGAGGGTCAGCAGGCTTTCGATCAGCCCGATCGCCGCAAGGATCACCGAGTAGGGCAAGATGATTTTCAGCGTGTCCCATGTCAGTGGCACGGCGGGGATGTGAAAGGCCGGAAGCCCGCCCTCGATCGAGGCCAGGTCGCCGACCCGCGGCACCTCGAGCCCGAGGCCGATCACCAGCGCGGCGACCACCACGATGCCGGCCAGCGGCGCGGGGATGATGCGGGTGACGCGCGGCATCACCCAGACCACCGCCATGGTCAACGCCACCAACCCCAGCATGGTATAGAGCGGCATCCCGGTCAGCCATTCGCCGCCGGACATGCCGTGGCCGGTGTTCTCCATGCTGCCGGGCACCTTGAACTGGCCCATCTGCGCCAGGAAGATCACGATCGCCAGCCCGTTGACGAAGCCCAGCATCACCGGGTGCGGCACCAGCCGGATGAACTTGCCCCATTGCATCACGCCGGCGACGATCTGGATCAGCCCCATCAGCACCACGGTGGCAAAGAGGTACTCGACCCCGTGCTGGGCCACCAGCGCCACCATGACCACCGCCAGCGCACCGGTGGCGCCCGAGATCATGCCGGGTCGGCCGCCGATCAACGCGGTGATCAGGCCGACGAGAAAGGCGGCATAGAGGCCGACCAGCGGGTGCACCCCGGCGACGAAGGCAAAGGCCACCGCCTCGGGCACCAGCGCCAGCGCCACGGTCAGGCCGGACAGAAGCTCGATCCGCAAGCGGCCCATGGTCAGCCCCTCGTCGGGCATCCAGCGCAGGTCGGGAATGGCGAGACGATTGGCGAAGGAGGCCAGAATGGCGCGTTTCATGTATGGGTCCTGTGGTGATGTGTTCGCTGCGATGCGGCGTTTACCGGGTTCTGCCCCGGATGCCAATGTGCAAGGCAAAAGCCCGCTCTGCGCGACCGTCATAGCGGACCGGGCGCGAAATGCACGGATTTCCTGCGTCTGCCGCCGGGTTTTCCTGGGGTCTGCGCGCCGGGTGGGGCACCTGGTCGGGGGGAGGCGGCGCCCCCTTCAGCCCCCGATTGATGCCATTGCGTGCAATGCGCGCGACAAAGGCGCCCCTCGCCCGGCCGCCCGGCCCCGTCCGGTTGCATCCCGGCGCGCCGTGGCTAAGCTCCGCCCCAGCAGACAGATGGGGCAGGCAGCATGGCACAGACCAAAATCGGCGTGATCGGCGGATCGGGCGTTTACGAGATCGAGGGACTGGAGGACGCCCGCTGGGTCAAGGTGGACAGCCCCTGGGGCACGCCCTCGGACGAGATCCTGACCGGGCGGCTGGGCGGCGTCGAGCTTGCGTTCCTGCCGCGTCACGGGCGCGGGCACTACCTGAGCCCGACAGACGTGCCCTATCGCGCCAATATCGACTCGCTGAAGCGGCTGGGGGTCACGGACGTGATCAGCATCAGCGCCTGCGGGTCGTTCCGCGAGGAACTGGCGCCGGGGGATTTCGTCATCGTCGACCAGTTCATCGACCGCACCTTTGCCCGCGACAAGAGCTTTTTCGGCACCGGCTGCGTCGCGCATGTGAGCATGGCACATCCCACCTGTTCGCGGCTGGGCGATGCCTGCGAGACGGCGGCAAGGGACGCCGGGATCACCGTGCATCGCGGTGGCACCTACCTGGCGATGGAGGGGCCGCAATTCTCGTCGCTGGCGGAATCGAAGATGTACCGCGAGCAATGGGGCGCGGACGTGATCGGCATGACCAACATGCCCGAGGCCAAGCTCGCCCGCGAGGCCGAGCTTTGCTATGCCTCGGTCGCGATGATCACCGATTACGACAGCTGGCACCCGGATCACGGCGCGGTGGAGATCACCGAGATCATCGCCACGCTGACCGGCAACGCCCACAAGGGCCGCGACAAGGTGCGCCGGCTGCCAGCGCTGCTGGGGGCCGAGCGGGCGCCCTGCCCCTGCGGCTGCGACCGGGCGCTGGAGTTTGCCATCATGACCGCACCGGAGAAACGCGATCCCGACCTGGTGGCCAAGCTCGATGCGGTGGCGGGACGGATACTGAACGGCTGAGGGCCACCGCGCGCTTGCAGCCCGTCTCGGGGCCCTCTAATTTGCCTCGTCCCTTGTAGCCCCCGAAGGCGTGTCGCGATGTCTTTCGATCTCTGGCTGGCCTTTGTCGCCGCCTCCACCGTGTTGTTGCTGATCCCCGGCCCCACCATCCTGCTGGTGCTGAGTTATGCGCTGAGCAAGGGGCGCAGCGTGGCGCTGGCCAGCGCGGCGGGCGTGGCGCTGGGGGATCTGACGGCAATGACCGCCTCGCTGGCCGGGCTAGGGGCGCTGGTGATGACCTCGGCGATGCTGTTTTCGGTGCTGAAGTAGGTGGGGGCCGCCTACCTGCTGTGGATGGGCTACAAGCTGCTGCGCAGCGCGCCCGCCTCGGGCATGCAGGCGATGGTGCGGCAGAGCGACATCACCGCGCGCGGGGTGTTCGGCCATGCGGCCGCGGTGACCGCGCTGAACCCGAAATCCATCGCCTTCTTCATCGCCTTCGTGCCGCAGTTCCTGCGCCCCGAGCAGCCGCTGGTCCCGCAGTTCGGCATCCTGATCGCCACCTTCGTGGCTCTGGCAGCACTGAATGCGCTGGCCTATGCGCTGCTGGCCGACCGGTTGCGGAGCTGGATCGGACGACCGCGGGTGATCACCGGGCTGACCCGCACCGGCGGGCTGACGCTGATGGGAATGGGTGTGGCCACGGCAGTGCTGCGGCGTCCGGTATGAGGCCGGGCGACGCCCCGGTGGCGCGGGGCTAACCTTTGCCGTTCTCTTTCATGAACTCGCGGATGAAGCGGCGGATCTCGCGCGCGGCGCTGGTGTCCATCTCCTTGCAGAGTTCGACAAAGGCGTCGCGGTCGTGCTTGTCCAGGCGCAGGACAAGCTGGCTGTTCTTCTTGCCGGACGGCTTGGTTTGTTTCGTTGACACGTGCGTTCCGCCCTGCCGGCCCCGGACATCCGTATATCCCACGCATATACATTGTATAGGGCTTGTCGATATCCCACCGACGTAACATCAAAACCCGGGGAAAGGCAAACGAACCTTGCAAGCGCCGGCCGCATCGGCCACACCCGCTGCGTCGACCACAGCCGGAGCCACCCGATGTCCAAACCCGCATCCGTCAAGGATTACATCCGCACCATCGTGGATTTCCCGCACGAGGGGATCATGTTCCGCGATGTCACCACGCTGTTCGCCGATCCGCGCGGGTTCCGCATGGCGATCGACCAGATGCTGCACCCCTACGCGGGCGAGCGCATCGACAAGGTCGTCGGGCTCGAGGCGCGCGGCTTCATCCTGGGCGGGGCGATCGCGCACCAGCTCAGCGTCGGTTTCGTGCCGATCCGCAAGAAGGGCAAATTGCCCGGCACCACCATCAGCCAAGAGTACAAGCTGGAGTACGGCGAGGCCATCGTCGAGATCCATGACGACGCCATCGCGCCGGGGGAAAAGATCCTGGTGGTCGATGACCTGCTGGCCACCGGCGGCACCTGCGCGGCGGGCATCAACCTGATCGAGCGGCTGGGCGGCGAAATCGTCAGCTGCGCCTTTGTCATCGACCTACCCGACCTGGGCGGACGCAAGGTGCTGGAGGGGCTGGGCATGGACGTCCATGCCCTGTGCGCCTTCGAGGGCCTCTGATCCGGCCAGCCTCCACCCCACTTGCACGAAAAAGGGCGGCCCGCGCGGGGCCGCCCGAAATGTCAGGACCGGTTTGTCACGCCGACCGGGGCGCTGCCCCTCAGACCTTTTCCTGGGTGTGTTTCTTCAGCTCGGTCCGGGCCACCTGGCGGCGGTGCACCGCGTCGGGGCCGTCGGCCAGGCGCAGGGTACGCACATGGGTCCAGGCGGTGGCCAGCGGGGTATCCTGCGACACGCCGGCACCACCGTACATCTGCACCGCCTCGTCGATAACCTTGAGCGCGGTGCGCGGCGCCACGACCTTGATCTGGCTGATCCAGGGGGCGGCAGCGCGGGCATCGCCCTGATCCATGTACCAGGCCGCCTTGAGGCAGAGCAGCCGGGCCATCTCGATCTCCATCCGGCACTCGGCAATGATGTCGTAGTTGGCGCCAAGCTGCGCCAGCTTCTTGCCGAAGGCCTCGCGGTCGAGCGCACGCTTGCACATCTGTTCCAGCGCGATCTCGGCCTGGCCGATGGCGCGCATGCAGTGGTGGATGCGGCCCGGCCCGAGGCGGCCCTGGGAAATCTCGAAGCCCTTGCCCTCGCCCACCAGCAGGTTCTCGACCGGCACCCGCACGTTGGTAAAGCGGATATGCATGTGCCCGTGCGGCGCGTCGTCGTGGCCATAGACCTCCATCGCGCGCAGGACCTCGATGCCGGGGGCATCGGCGGGAACCACGATCATCGAATGGCGCTGGTGCTTTGGCATCTCATCGCCGCCGGTCTTGACCATGGTGATATAGACCTTGCAGCGCGGATCGCCGGCGCCGGAGGACCACCATTTCTCGCCGTTCAGCACGTAATGGTCGCCGTCGCGCACGCAGGACATCGACACGTTGGTCGCGTCCGAGCTGGCCACGTCCGGTTCGGTCATCAGGTAGGCCGAGCGGATCACGCCGTCCAGCAGCGGCTTGAGCCACTCCTCCTTCATCGCCTCGGTGCCGTAGCGTTCCAGCACCTCCATGTTGCCGGTGTCGGGGGCGGAACAGTTGAACACCTCGGCGCCCAACGGGGTCTTGCCCATCTCTTCGGCGAAATAGGCGTATTCGACGGTGGTCAGGCCAAAGCCCTTGTCACTGTCGGTCAGCCAGAAGTTCCACAGCCCCTTTTCCCGGGCCTTGGCCTTGAGACCTTCGAGGATCTCGGTCTGGCGTTCGGTGTATTCCCAGCGGCTGCCCTTGGCGATCTCCTGCGCGTATTCCTCCTCCAGCGGCATGACCTCGTCGCGGATCAGATCACGGACCTGCCCCAGCAGTTTCGCGTTCTCCTCGCGGATGGTGAATGACATGTTCATATTGGCTCTCCTCCCGTACAGCCGACTGCAAGCCAGCCCTGCGCTCCGGAGCAAAGACTGCGCGGCGGCGCAAGGAATGTCCAGCAGGGTAACGGAACGTCACATCGCGCATCCCCTGAAATTCAAAGCATTTTTCTGGTAGCCGGAAAATATTTCCGCCCAGGGAAACTGCGAAAGCCCGTTTCGACAGGCAAAACCGAGCCCCGATTCCGTCCGCGACAGGCGAATTGATTCGCGCCCTGTTGCGCCCCATCAGGCTGCGGCCGCGGATTGGCCCCACCTGCGGCGCGACAGGAAAAGGGCGGACCCGAAGGCCCGCCCTTTGCGTGTTGCTCTGCCGCCTACTCGGCCGCTTCGGCGTAATCCTCGACCGGTGGACAGGTGCAGACCAGGTGCCGGTCGCCGAACACGTTGTCGACCCGGCCCACCGGCGGCCAGTACTTGTCGACCCGGAAGGCGCCCGGCGGGAAACAGCCCTGTTCGCGGGAATAGGGGCGTTCCCATTCCTTGACCAGGTCCTCCATCGTGTGCGGCGCGTTCTTCAGCGGGTTGTTCTCCGGGTCCATCCGCCCCTCCTCGATGGCGCGGATCTCTTCGCGGATCGCCAGCATCGCGTCGCAGAACCGGTCAAGCTCGGCCTTGGTCTCGCTCTCGGTGGGTTCGATCATCAGGGTGCCGGCGACCGGCCAGCTCATGGTCGGGGCGTGGAAGCCGCAATCCATCAGCCGCTTGGCGATGTCGTCCACCGTGACGCCGGCGCTGTCGGCAAAGGGGCGGGTGTCGATGATGCACTCATGCGCGACGCGGCCCTGCCCCCCCTTGTAGAGCACGTCATAGGCGCCCTCGAGCCGCTTGGCGATGTAGTTGCCGTTCAGGATCGCCACCCGCGTGGCCTGGGTCAGCCCCTCGCCGCCCATCATCAGGCAATAGGCCCAGCTGATCGCCAGGATCGAGGCCGAGCCGAACGGCGCGCCCGAGACCGGCCCCTCGGTGCCGCCGGTATGGGGATGGCCGGGCAGATGCTGGACCAGGTGTTCCTTCACGCCGATCGGGCCCATGCCGGGGCCGCCACCGCCATGGGGGATGGCAAAGGTCTTGTGCAGGTTCAGGTGGCTGACGTCACCGCCCACGTCGCCGGGCCGGGCCAGCCCCACCATCGCGTTGAGGTTGGCGCCGTCGATATAGACCTGGCCGCCGTGGGAGTGGGTGATCTCGCAGACCTCGCGCACGGTTTCCTCGAACACACCGTGGGTCGAGGGATAGGTGATCATGCAGGCGGCGAGGTTGTCGGCGTGTTTCTCGGCCTTGGCGCGGAAATCGTCGAGGTCAATGTCGCCGTTCTCGGCCGATTTCACCACCACCACGTCCCAGCCCACCATATGGGCGCTGGCCGGGTTGGTGCCATGGGCGCTGACCGGGATCAGGCAGACGTTGCGATGCCCCTGCCCGTTCGCCCGGTGCCAGGCCGAGATGGTCAGCAAACCGGAATATTCGCCCTGCGCGCCGGAGTTGGGCTGCATCGAGAAAGCCGAGTATCCGGTGATCTCGCACAGCTTGGCGCTGAGATCGGCGATCATCTCGGCATAGCCGCGGGCCTGGTCGGCGGGCACGAAGGGGTGCAGGTCTGCAAAGGCGGGCCAGGAGATCGGCATCATCTCGGCCGCCGCGTTCAGCTTCATCGTGCAGGAGCCCAGCGGGATCATCGCCCGGTCCAGCGCCAGGTCGCGGTCGGCCAGACGGCGCATGTAGCGCATCATCTCGGTCTCGGCCCGGTTCATGTGAAAGATCGGGTGTTCCAGATAGCTGCTTTCACGCAGCAGCGCCTCGGGCAGGCGATACTCGACCTCGCTCGGGTCGGCCTCCATGATGATGCCGAAGGCACGCCAGACCGCCTCGATGGTGTCGGGGCGGGTCTGTTCGTCCAGCGTGATGCCCACCTTGCAATCGCCCACCCGGCGCAGGTTCACCCCCTCGCGCACGGCGGCCTGGAGAACGCCCCGCTGCAACAGGCCCACATCAACGGTGATGGTGTCGAAGAAGGTCGCCGGCTCGACCTTGAAGCCCGCCGCCTCCAGCCCGGCGGCCAGCCGCGCGGTCTTGCGGTGGATCCGCTGGGCGATGGCGCGCAGCCCCTCGGGGCCGTGGAACACCGCGTAGAACGAGGCCATCACCGCCAGCAGCGCCTGCGCCGTGCAGACGTTGGAGGTCGCCTTTTCGCGGCGGATATGCTGTTCGCGGGTCTGCAGCGACAGCCGATAGGCACGGTTGCCGTGGCTGTCGACGCTGACGCCGACGATCCGGCCCGGCATGTTGCGTTTGAACGCGTCGCGGCAGGCCATGTAGGCGGCGTGCGGACCGCCATAGCCCATCGGAACGCCGAACCGCTGGACGCTGCCGACGGCGATGTCGGCGCCCATCGCGCCGGGTTCCTTCAGCAGGGTCAGCGCCATCGGGTCGGCCGCCACGATCGCCACCGCCTTGTTGTCATGCAGCGCGGCGATGGGGGCGGAAAAATCGCCCAGGTGGCCATAGGTGCCCGGGTATTGGAAGATCGCGGCAAAGACCTTGTCCGCCGCGAGGTTCTCCGGCGCGTCCACGATCACCTCGATCCCCAGCGGCGCCGCACGGGTCCGCATCACCGCGATGTTCTGCGGGTGGCAGTTCTCGTCGATGAAAAACGCCTTGGCCTTCGACTTGGCCACCCGCTGCGCCATGGTCATCGCCTCGGCGCAGGCGGTCGCCTCGTCCAGCAGCGAGGCATTGGCGATCTCCAGCCCGGTCAGGTCGCTGATCATGGTCTGGAAGTTCAGCAGCGCCTCGAGCCGGCCTTGGCTGATCTCGGGCTGGTAGGGGGTATAGGCGGTGTACCAGGCCGGGTTTTCCAGGATGTTGCGCTGGATCGCCGGCGGCGTCACCGTGCCGTGATAGCCCTGCCCGATCAGCGAGGTCAGAACCGTGTTCTTTTCCGCCACCCGGCGCAGGTACCACAGCAGCTCGCGCTCGGACTTGGGCTTGCCGAAGTCCAGTTTCGACGCCTGCCGGATCGCCCGTGGCACGGTCTGGTCGATCAGGTCGTCGAGGCTGTCGGCACCGACCACGCCCAGCATCTCGTCCATCTCCTTGGGCGAAGGGCCGATATGGCGGCGGTTGGCAAAATCATAGGGCAAGTAATCGGTGGGCGTGTAGGTCATGGCAGCTTTCCCTGGCAACGGCAGCACCTGTCAGGCACCGCCCCTGGTCTTCTTCTCTGCAAAAATACTCCCGCCGGAGGCGTCCCGCCCCCGACACTTGGCGATCACCGGGTTATCCGGGGCTCCGCCCGTTCGCGGCTGAAACGCTCCGCCGGAGCGTTTGCAAGATGCCGCGCGGCCGGGGCTCCGCCCGTTCGGCGCTGAAAAAGGTCCACTGGACCTTTTTCCGGGCGCGCCTCACCCAATGAATTCCTTGTAGGCGGCCTCATCCATGTAGTCGTCCATCGGCGACATGTCGGAGACCTTCATCTTGAAGAACCAGGCCTCGCCCAGCGGGTCCTCGTTGACCAGGCCGGGGTTCTCGACCAGCGCCTCGTTCACCTCGACGATCTCGCCGTCGAGCGGCGCCAGGATGTCCGAGGCGGCCTTGACGCTCTCGATCACGACGATCTCGTCGTCCTTGGAGACCTCGGTGCCGGCCTCGGGCAGTTCGACGAACACCACGTCGCCCAGTTGCTCAGCGGCGTGCTCGGTGATGCCCACGGTGATCAGCTCGCCCTCGGGCAGCAGCCATTCATGTTCTTCGGTGTATTTCATCTGTTTTCCCTCTTGGACCTGTCTTAGCGTTTGAAGTTTGCGGGGACGAAGGGCAGCGCGGTGACCGTGGCGGGCAGCCGCTTGCCGCGCACCTCGCCATAGACCGTGGTGCCCGGGGCGCTGAGGTCGGCGGGCAGATAGCCCATGGCGACCGGCGCCCCGACGGTGGGACCGAACCCGCCCGAGGTGATGCGGCCGACCGGTGCGCCGCCCTCTTGCGCGGCGAAAAGATCGACCCCCTCGCGCATCGGTGCGCGCCCCTCGGGGCGCAGGCCGACACGCTTGCGCGCAGGGCCGTTGTCGAGTTGGTCCAGGACCTGCGCCGCGCCCGGAAAGCCACCGGCGCGGTCGCCGCCGCTGCGGCGGACCTTCTGGATTGCCCAGGCAAGGCCGGCCTCGCCCGGCAGGGTCTCGGTGTCGATGTCGTGGCCATAGAGGCAGAGCCCGGCCTCCAACCGCAGGGAGTCGCGCGCGCCCAGCCCGATCGGGGCCACGTCGTCATGCGCCAGCAGCGCCCGCGCCAGCCGCTCGGCCCGGTCGGCGGGCACCGAGATCTCGTAGCCGTCCTCGCCGGTATAGCCCGAGCGCGAGACCCAGGCCTCCACCCCGTCGAGATCCATCGTGCGTACATCCATGAAGCGCATCGCGGCGGCCTCGGGGGCCAGTTCGGTGAGAACCGCCTCGGCTCGCGGCCCCTGCAATGCCAACAGCGCGCGATCCTCCAGCGGCGTCACCGCCACCTCGGGTTCCAGCGCCGCTTTCATGCGGGCGATATCCTCGGTCTTGCAGGCGGCGTTGACCACCACGAACAGGTGATCGCCCCGGTTGGCGAACATCAGGTCATCCAGGATGCCGCCCTGATCGTTCAGGAACAGGCCATAGCGTTGCCGCCCCTCGCCCAGGTCCAGCACGTTCATCGGCACCAGCGCCTCGAAGGCACGGGCGGTCGCGGTATAGCTGGCGCCGCGCAGGATCGCCTGGCCCATGTGGCTGACGTCGAACAGCCCGGCCTTGTCGCGGGTGTGGCCATGTTCGGCCATGATGCCGGCGGGGTATTGCACCGGCATGTCGTAGCCGGCAAAGGGCACCATCCTGGCCCCCAGCTCGACATGAAGATCGTAGAGCGGCGTTCTGAGCAATTCGGTCATCGGCCCGTCCTGTCCTAACCGGGGCCGTCTCGACGAACTCCTCCGGCATCCCATTCCCGGCGGACCGCTGTCCGCCATGCGATGCCCCCTCTGTCCTTTCGCCTGAGATCGTTATCCCTTCGGCGGGCGCGCTGGCGCCACTCTCCAGAGTCTGTGTGAACACTCGGTCCCTGTGGCCTGAGAGTTTCCGGGGCGGTTGCTCCTTCGGCACCGGCTTCATGCCGGTTCTCCCGCGTGTTCGGCGCCACACTAGCGGCGATGCGAAAGGCGCACAAGAGTGGAAAAGCGTCGGTTTCGGAACAGTCCGGTTCCCCGGCCCGCGCGCCCTTTCGCCCGCGTGCTGCGGGGCAGAACCGGCGCATCGTTAGCGAAGGGTCACCAACCCGGTACCATTCCAATACAGGATCGCCGCGCATCCGTTCGGCTGTCCGGTCTGGCGACAACTGCTCGGCGACGCGCCCATCGCCACCCCGTCATTGCCATTGCTCAGCGGTTGCAGCCACACCCCCTGCGCCAACCAGTCCTCCGGCCGCCCGGTTCGTGGATAAAGCGCGCTGACATAGAGTGCCGCCGAACACATCGACGCACCGCAAAAGGGCCGTGGCGCGCCGCCCAGGCAGGTGACCTCGCCCCAGTCGAGCACGATGTCCTCGACCCCGTCGCCGTCGATGTTGGCCGAGAGGATCGCCTTGTCCGTGCGGCTCGCCGGACCGCCGCAGCCGCGCCGGATGTCGGCCTCGGCGGCGCGCAGCATCGCCCCCGCCTGCCCGGTTGACCAGGGCAGGCCGACGGCGGTGAACATGGCGCTGCAATAGCCGGTCAACTGCCACAGCCCGGCGTCGAATCCGGCCGCCGAGATGACGTGGCTTCCCTGGTCCGAGCGCAGTTCGAACCGCTCCTGCGCGGCGATCCCGGCAAAGGCTGGGTCGGTCGCGGGCAGGTCGACCTCCCAGGTGCTGAACAGCTCGTTCCAGCGCAACCCGCGCAGCCGGAACCCGGAATCGCCGACCACCAGCATCACGTCGTCGCGGGTTTGCCGGTGCGCCCCCGGCCCGCCGATCGCCCGGTCGCTGACATAGACGCGAAACGCCCCCGCCGGGGTGATGTCGGGTTCGGTATTGCCGGTCACCGCCGCCGACAGCCCCTGCGGCGAGCGTTCACCGCACACCAGCGCCGGGCCGGGGCCGTCCACCGGCGAGAGGGTGGCGCTGAAAAACGAGCCGTCGTCGAACTGCGACATGGTCCAGTCCTGCGCCCGGCAAAGGGAGGGAATCAGTGCCAGAATCGCCGCCAGCCCCCCCGGCACAAAGCTCCACCTCAGTTGCATTGTCCTGCCCTCGCGCCGCCGGCGCCACCCTGCGCCGTCCGGGCCAGCTTATGGGGCCGGCGCGGGCCGTCAACGCCTTCCGCAGATGTCTCCCTCCTCCGGCGAGTCATTGCGCGGGGGCTTCACAGCGGCGAGATAATCTGCTGACATCCCCCCGACCCCAACCGATCAAAGGATCTGTCCCGATGAAGAAAGCCCTGATTGGCCTCGCACTGGTGCTCACGGCCTGCACGGAAATGTCCGCGGGTCCTGCGGTGTCGCGCGCCGACACGGTTCGACAGGCGACGGTCTGGGGCCGGGGCTGGACCGTCACCCAGCCGGTCCCGGGCCTGTTCAAGGCCGTGCGCGACGACAACGATCTCGACCCCTTCGGTCCGCCGGCCCGGCTGCGCACCCACCAGGCGATCCGCGCCTTTCACGCCGCGACCGGCTGCAAGGCGATCTATTCGACCATGTACCAGACCATCTCGGGCGAATTCTTTACCCAGCTGGACTGCCCCTAGGGCGACTGATCGGCGCAGGATACACTTCGCGGGATTGAGGTCGCCCGGCCGGCCTGCCATAGCTGCGCCATGAGACTGGCAATCAACGGATTCGGACGGATCGGCCGCAGCATTCTGCGCCAGATCCTGAGCGGCCCGCGCGGCGCGGGCATCGAGCTGGTGCTGATCAACGATATCGCACCGGCCGAGACCTGCGCCTATCTGTTCCAGTATGACAGCACCTTCGGCCCGTTTCCGGGCGAGGTGACGGCGCGCGACGGGCACCTGATCGCCGGCGGTCGCCGCATCCCGTTCACGCAGGCGGCCGATCTGCACGACGTGGACCTGAGCGGCACCGATGTTCTGCTCGATTGCACCGGGATCGCGCGCACCTCCGAGGTTGCCCATCGCGGGTTGGAGGCCGGGGCGAAGAAAGTGCTGATCTCGGGTCCCTCTCCGGCAGCGGAGATCACCGTGGTCATGGGCGCCAACGAGGAGATGCTGGGCGACGAGACCATCGTCTCCAACGCCTCCTGCACCACCAACGCGCTGGCGCCGCTGGTCAAGGTCATCGACCGGATCGCCGGGATCGACCGGGCACATATGACCACGATCCATTGCTACACCAACAGCCAGCCGCTGGTGGACGCGCCGCGCGGCGATCTTGCGCGCAGCCGGGCCGCCGCCCTGTCGATGGTGCCCACCACCTCGAGCGCCACCCATCTGATCGACACCGTGCTGCCGCACCTGGCCGGGCGCATCAGCGGCGCGGCGGTGCGGGTGCCCACCGCCAGCGTCTCGGCGGTGGACCTGGTGGTGCAGCTGGGGCGCGACAGCGACACCGACAGCTTTACCGCCGACCTCAAGGTCGCCGCCGAGGCCAGCCCGGTGCTGGGCTGGACCGAGCGGCCGCTGGTCTCCTCCGACCTGCGCGCACGACCCGAATCACTGGTCATCGCGCAACCGGAAACCCGCATGATCGGCCCGCGCCAGGTGCGCGTCTTTGGCTGGTATGATAACGAATGGGGCTTCTCTGCCCGAATGCTGGACATGGCCGCCCGCATGGCCGGCGCGGCATAGCCGCGCGGCGGCGAAAATCGGCCCGCCGGCGCCGGATCGGGCGATTGCGGCCAGAAACCGATTTCACCCGCTCCGAATGGCATGGTAGGCAGCGGAAACGCTGCCACAGGGACCGACCCCGGGCAGCCGAGCGTAACGGGTGAACCAGGGGCCGTCATGACCGCCATCAACCGCGTGAACCTTGTCCTGCGCGGCGCAGCCCGGATCGGGGTTGCGCTCTGGCTGGCGCTGGCGCCAGGCCAAGTCCTTGCACTTGAAACCAGCTTCACCGCCCCCGGCCTGTCCGAGGACCTGAGCGAGCGGCTGCAGACCGCCTCGGCGGTGATGGGGGCCGAGGCGCGCGGGCTGGACACGGTGCAGGACCTGCTGGCCGCCGCCCAGGCCGATTATGCAACGCTGGTGCAGGTGCTCTACGACCAGGGGTATTTCAGCCCGGTGGTGCATATCCGCCTCGACGGGCGCGAGGCCGCGCATATCCCGCCCCTTCACCTGCCGCGCAGCATCGGGCGCATCGAGGTCTCGGTCGATCCGGGGCGCCCGTTCCGCTTTGGCCGGGCCGAGGTGGCGCCGCTGGCGCCGGGCACCGAGATCCCCGAGGGCTTTGCGCCCGGAGAACCGGCAAGCACCGGCCTGATCCGTGATGCCGCCGCCGCCGGGGTCGCCGGATGGCGCGCGGTTGGTCACGCCAAGGCCGGGGTGGCGGATCAGCGCATCACCGCGAATCACGCACAGGCCAGGCTGGACGCGGCGGTGCGCCTGCGCCCCGGCCCGCAACTGCGGTTCGGCAAGATGATCGTCGCCGGTCAGACCGGGGTGCGTGACGAATCGATCCGCCGCATCGCCGGCTTTCCCACCGGCGAGATCTATGACCCCGAAGCGCTGCGCACCGTCAACGCGAGGCTGCGGCGCACCGGGGCGTTTTCCTCGGTCGCGCTGGACGAGGCCGAGACCGCCAATCCCGACGGCACGCTGGACGTCACCGCCACCTTCGAAGACATGCCAAAGCGCCGCATCTCCTTCGGGGCCGAGCTGTCGTCGAGCGAGGGGCTGGACCTGAGCGCGGCCTGGATGCACCGCAACCTGTTCGGCGGCGCCGAGCGGCTGCGGCTCGAGGCGACGCTGAGCAACATCGGCGGCGGCGACGATCTGGACGGACGAATCGCCGCGCGGCTCGACCGGCCCGACCGGCTGGGACCGGATGACAGCATCTTCTACCTGTTCGAACTGGAACGGTTGGACCGCACGAATTACGAAGTGACGCGCGGCGGGCTGGGCATCGGGACGCGGCGGGTGTTCTCGGACAAGCTGTTCGCCGAACTGTCGCTGAACGCGCATTACGCCGATGCCGACGATGCCTTTGGCAGCAATCGGAAATTCCGGTATCTCAGCCTGCCGCTGCGGCTGGAATGGGACCGGCGCGACAGCCCGGTGAACGCGCGGGGCGGCTTCTACCTCGACGCCGAGGCGATGCCGTTTCTCGGCGTCGCGGGCAGCGCCTCGGGCGGGCGGCTGCGACTGGACGGTCGCGCCTATCGCTCGTTCGGGCCGGCCCGGCGGATCACCGTTGCGGGCCGGGTCCAGCTTGGCTCGGTGATCGGCGCGGCCCAGAGTGACGTCTCTCCCGACCTGCTGTTCTTTTCCGGCGGCGCCGGAACCGTGCGGGGCCAACCCTATGAATCGCTGGGCACCGCCGTGTCCGGCAGCACCCTGCTGGCCGGCGGACGCGGGTACCTGGGCGCCTCGCTGGAGTTGCGCGGGCAGATCACCGAGCGGATCTCGGCGGTGGGGTTCTATGACTACGGCGCGATCGACGCCAGCGCGGTGATCGACGGCAACAGCGTCAGCCATTCCGGCGCCGGGGTGGGCGTGCGTTATGACATCGGCGGCTTCGGGCCGATCCGGCTCGACATCGCGTTTCCGACCTCGGGCAGCACCGGCGACGGCATGCAATTCTACATCGGGATCGGACAGGCATTTTGACACGGGTTCTGGGCATACTGCTGACAATCGTCGCGCTCGCGGCCGGGACCGCGCGCGCGCAGGACGCAAACGACGCGGACAAGGACGAAGCCGGCGGTCTGCTGGTGCGGTTTCTTGAAAACACCCTGTCGGACTCGAACCGCCAGATCGAGGTGACCGGGCTGGAGGGCGCCTTCAGCGCGCGCGCCACGATCGACCGGCTGACGGTCTCGGATGCGCAGGGCGTCTGGCTGACGGTCTCGGGCGCGGTGCTCGACTGGAACCGGGCGGACCTGCTGCGCGGCCGGTTCTCGGTCAACGCGCTCACCGCCGAAGAGATCATCGTCGCCCGCAAGCCGCTGCCCAGCGACGCGGTGGACCTGCCCGACGCGGAGGCGACCCCCTTTGCCCTGCCGGAATTGCCGGTGGCGGTGGAACTGGGCGAGATCGGCGTCGATCGGTTCGAGATGGGCGAACCGCTGATGGGCATCGCCGCCGCATTGAAGATGGCAGGCACGCTGACCCTGGCCGATGGCGCGCTCGACACGCAACTGTCGGTCACCCGGCTGGACCGGCCCGGCGATGCCGTGGACCTGCTGGCGCAGTATTCCAACGAAAGCCGCCGGATCGTGCTCGACCTCGAGATGGTCGAGGAGGCCGGAGGGCTGATCTCCACCGCGCTGAACATGCCGGGCCAGCCGCCGCTGCAGTTCACCGCCAAGGGCGACGGGCCGGTCGATGATTTCACCGCCGATATCGCCCTTGTCACCGAGGACGCCCAGCGGATCGGCGGCACGGTCCGCCTGCGCGGGAAGGACCGCCCCGAGGGGGCCGATCCCGACGCGCCGACCGGCACGGGATTCAGCGCCGATCTGGCCGGTGACATCACCCCGATGCTGCCGCTCGAGTACCGCGCCTTTTTCGGCACCGACACGCGGCTTGCGCTCGACGGGGTCAGCCAGCCGGACGGACGGCTGGAGATCGGACAGCTTGACCTGTCCGCCGACGCGCTGACGCTGAACGGCCGGCTTTCGGTGGCGGCCGGCGGCACGCTGGAGACCGCGCTGCTGCACGGGCGCATCGCGCCGCCCTCGGGCGACAGCGTTCTGTTGCCGCTCAGCGGGCCGCAAACCCGGATCGGCGCGGCCCGGCTGACCTTACGGATGGATGGCACCGACGCCGGCGACTGGGACCTGACCCTCTCCGCCGACCAACTGGCGCGGCCCGACCTGACCCTGCGGCGCGCCGAGCTGACCGGGCGCGGCACCCTGGACCAGAGCGCCGGGCTGGCGCTCGACGGCACCCTGCGCGGCGGGTTGAACGGGCTGGACTTTTCCGATCCCGCGCTTGCGCAGGCCGTGGGACGCGAGATCACGCTGGACGGCGATTTCGCCCTCACCGGCGGCACGCTGGACTTGCAGGGATTCGACCTGACGGGCCGCGACTATACCGCCACGCTGGACGGTACACTGGACGGGCTGGACAGCGGGTTCGAGATGGAGGGTCGGCTGCGGCTGGGTGCCTCGGACCTGGGCCGGTTCTCCGGGCTGGCCGGGCGTGACCTGGGCGGCGCGGTGACCGCCGAGCTCTCTGGCACGGGCGCCCCGCTCTCGGGCAGCTTTGACATCCGGCTCGACATGCGCGCGCAAGAGCTGTCCGCCGGGATCGACCAACTGGATTCCCTGATCGCCGGGGCCACCGTGGTCTCGCTCGACGCAGCGCGCGACACCGACGGGCTGACGGTCCGGCAGTTCACGCTCGATGGCACCGCGCTGACCGCCGAAGCGCATGGCACGCTGGCCAGCACCGACAGCGGCTTCAGCTTTCGCGCCGCGCTGGACGACCTGACCCGGGTCACGCCCATGGTCTCGGGTCCGCTGACCCTGAGTGGCGAACTCGACCAGGCCGACGACAACTGGCTGGGCGAGGTCACCCTGAAGGGGCCCGACAGTTCTTATGCCGATCTCAAGGGCACGGTTTCGCCCGACGGGCAGGCCGATCTGACCTTTGACGCGCTGCTCGACCGGATTCAGCGCTTCGTGCCCGAACTGCGCGGCCAGGCCACCGCCAAGGGGACCGCCCGCCGCGATGGCTCCGGGCAATGGGTGCTCGAGACCGACGCCACCGGCCCGGCGGGCGTCTCGGCGCGGATCGCCGGCGGGTTCGACGAGGCGACCGGCACCGCCGACCTGACCGCGCAGGGCGACCTGCGGCTTGAGGCGGCGAACCCGTTCATGAAGCCCAACTCGATCACCGGCCGGGCCGAATTCGACCTCGCGCTCAAGGGGCCACCGGCACTGTCCTCGCTCAGCGGTCGGATCACCACCTCCGGCACCCGCATGGCAATCCCCTCGGCGGCGCAGACCATCGAGAACATCTCGGGCGGCGTGACGCTGGGCGGGTCCAGCGCCGATATCGCCGTCACCGCCGCGCTGGGGGCCGGCGGCGGGCTGCGCCTGTCCGGTCCGGTGGCGCTGACCCCGCCCTATGCCGGGCGCATCGGCATCGAGTTGCAGAACCTCGTGCTCACCGACAACCAGTTCATCACCTCATCGGCCAACGGGCGGCTGCTGCTGTCGGGGCCGCTCACCGCCGGGCCGCTGCTGTCGGGGCGGATCGAGTTCGGCGAAACCGAGATCAACCTCAGCGCGGTCTCGGGCAGCGCCGCCGCCGCGCCGATCCCGCAGATCACCCACCGCAACGAACCCTCTGCCGTGCGCGACACCCGTGCGCGGGCCGGGCTGATCGACACCGGAAACGGCGCCTCGGGGCCGGCCATCGGACTCGATCTGGCGCTGATCGCGCGCAACAAGGTCTTTGCCCGCGGCTTCGGGTTGCAGGCGGAACTGGGCGGCGCGCTGCAACTGGGCGGCACCACCGCCGCCGTGCGACCCGTGGGCCAGATCTCGCTGATCCGCGGTACCCTCGACATCATCGGGCGGCGGCTGAAACTGACCGAGGGGATCGTCTCGATGCAGGGCGACCTGACGCCCTACGTGCAGTTCTCGTCCTCGACCACCACCGAGGACGGCAGCGCCACGATCGAGATCTCGGGCCCGGTCGACGGCCCCTCGGTCAGAGTCTACGCAGAACCCGAACGCCCGGCCGAGGAGGCGCTGGCGATGCTGGTCTTCGGCAGCCGGGTTGCCGACCTCTCGCCCTTCGTGATTGCCAAGATGGCGGCCTCGCTGGCCACCCTCGGGCGCTCGGGCGGCACCAAGGACAGCGTGCGCTCGGCACTCGGGGTCGATACCGTCGATATCGGCACCGACTCCAGTGGCGCCGGGCAGGTCGGCGCCGGCGCCTACCTGTCGGACAACATCTATACCGATTTCAACGTCAACACCCAGGGCGAGACCGAGCTGAACCTCAATCTCGACCTGACCAAATCGCTGACCGTGAAGGGCAGCGTCGACAACGCCGGCGACAGCGGGATCGGGTTGTTCTTCGAACGCGATTACTGAGCGACGCGGGCCAGCGCCGCCAACCCGCCCAGCGCCGCCGAATCGTCGGTGATCAGCCGCACCGGCAGCGCCGCCGCGACGGGTTGCAGCGGCCCCGGCGCATCGAGCGCGTGCAGGAACGCGGTGCGGGCGAAGGGCTGCAGGACCCCGCGCGCCATGCTTCCGGCCAGGAACAGCCCGTCGCGCGGCATGTAGGCCGCCACCAGTTCGCGGGCCATCCCCCCCATCAACTGCGCCATCAGGGTGATCGTCTCGCGCGCCGATGCATCATCGACCGCCGCCTCGACCAGCGCCGGCGCCGAAAGCACCGCACCACCTGTCCGCGCCGCGTGCAGGCGCGGCAAGCCCGGCCCGGAAAACAGCGCCTCGACACTGGGAAACCGGTCTGCCTGCGCGCCCAACGCAGCGGCGATCCCCGCAGGCAGGGCGGCATGACCCAGTTCGGCCTCCAGCGCCACCGGCCCGGCGGGGGTCGAGCGCACCGGGCCGACGTTGAACCCGGTGCCGAAATTCACCGCCAGCGCCTGCCCGTTGCCCGCCGTTTCTTCAAAGGTGGCGGGGCGCAGATCCTCGACCTGGGCGGCGTCCAGCCCCGGCAGCGCCAGCGCCAGGGCGGTCAGGTCATTGACCACCCGCAGCGCGCCACTGTCAGGCAACCTCAGAAGTTCGGCCAGCGCAGCGCGTGAAAAATTCCAGTCACGGTTGGTGAACCGCACCTTGCCCGGCCCCACCGGCCCGGCCACGGCCAAACAGGCGCCGCTCAACGCCGGATCCCCGCACGCGCGCAGGTAGAGCGCCAGCAGATCACCCGGCCCGGCATGGCTGTCGTTGGTCCGGCGCGCGGCGCATTGCAGCCCGCCATCGCCACGCAACAGCGCCAGGCGCGTCGTGGTGCCGCCCATGTCCGCCAGCAGGATCGTCATGCGTGGCCCCCCTCCTCACATCCGTTCCCGCATGGTGCCCCAATCCGCCCCCGCCGCCAAGGTCCGGCTTGCAGGTGACGGTCCAGCGGCTAGGCTGGCGCCCGCAACAACAAGGGCAACCGGGGCGGTGGCGACAGTGCAGGCAACAGAACACCCGGAGATCGACGCGGTGGTGATCGGTCGCAACGAGGGCGCGCGGCTGATCGCCTGCCTCGCCTCGCTCAAGGGGCGGGCGCGGCGAATCGTCTATGTCGATTCCGGCTCCACCGATGGCAGCGTCGAATCCGCCCGGGCCACCGGCGCCGAGGTGGTGGAACTGGACATGAGCCTCCCCTTCACCGCGGCGCGGGCGCGCAACGCGGGGCTGGCGCGGCTGGCCGGGGACGGGTCGGATTTCGTACAATTGGTGGATGGCGATTGTACAATCGCCCCCGGATGGCTCGAGACCGCCGCCAAGTTCCTCGCCACCCACCCCGAGGCCGCCGTCGCCTGCGGCCGCCGGCGCGAGGACCATCCCGAGGCCTCGGTCTACAACCGGCTCTGCGACCGGGAGTGGGACACGCCCATAGGCGAGGCTGCGGCCTGTGGCGGCGATGCGCTGGTGCGCCGTGCGGCGGTTGCGACCGTGGGCGGGTTCAACGACGGGCTGATCGCGGGAGAGGAGCCGGACCTCTGCCTGCGCCTGCGCCGCGCCGGCTGGACCGTGTGGCGGCTGGACGCCGAGATGACCCTGCATGATGCGCGCATCCTGCGCCTTGGCCAGTGGTGGCGTCGCAGTCGCCGCGCCGGTCATGCCTTTGCCGAGGGGGCGCATCTGCACCGCGCGGGACCGGAGCGGCACTGGGTCCGAGAAACCCGCCGCGCGCTGGCCTGGGGCGCGGGTCTGCCGCTGGCGATCCTCGCCGCGATGCTGGTCACCCCCTGGGCCGGGCTGGCACTGCTGATCTACCCGGCGCAGGTGCTGCGGCTGGCGCTGCGCGATCCCCACCCCGGACGCTGGGAGGCAGCCCTGTTCACCGTCCTGGGCAAATTCGCCGAGGCGCAGGGGGCGCTGGATTTCCACTTGCGGCGCTGGATCGGTCGGCGGCGCGGGATCCTGGAGTACAAATAGGGGCGCGGATCAGCCCCGGAACCGGCGCAGCTTCAATGCCCGGACCGCCTGGCGCGGCAGCACCATCGCGCTGCGCAGGTAACGCGGCACCATGCGCCAGGGGCTTCCCAGCATCCGCCACAGCCATTCCAGCCCCACCGCTCGCATCCAGCGCGGTGCGCGGACCTGGTGCCCGCCGAGAAAATCCAGCCCGGCCCCGACCGAGGCAAAGCCGACGGCGGGCGCGATGCCGCGTCCCCGCGCCGCCAGCGCCTCCTGTTTCGGGGCGCCCAGCGCGAGAAAACAGAGCCGCACCCCGCTGTCGGACAGCTGCCGCAGGATGTCCTCGGCCGCCGGCCCCGTCGGATCGAACCCCTGCGGCGGCGCGATCCGGAGCGTGATGCGCAGCCCCGGCACCTGTCCTTCGAGCACCGCGGCGGCATCGGAGAGCGCCTGTTCGGTGCTGCCGACAAAGGCCACCTCCGCCCCCTCGTGCGCCGCCAATTGGCACAGCGGCACCACCAGGTCAGAGCCCGGCAGCCGCGCCACCGGCCGCCCGGCGATCCGTGACAACACCGTGATCGGCCAGCCATCGGCGACCACGATATCCTGGCGCGCATAGACCCGCGCGAAATCGGGCGAGGCGGTCATCTTGGCGAGATGGTCGAGGTTGACGGTGGCCAGCGCGAACCCCTCGCCGGCGCGGAACCGGCGGCGCACCTCGCCCAGCAGCGCGGCGCGGTCGGGAATGGTGATGCGAATGGTCTGGTCAAAGAAGCTGAATTGCACCGGCGCCCTCCGTTTCACCGGCATAGGCCGGATGCGGGCCCGGCGCCAGATGGCCCGGAAAAATCCCGCCCGCCCGTTGTATCGGCACCCGCTGCGCGTGCAAGATGGATCGCGCAGCGGGCGCGACAAGCCCGTCGTGACTTGCTAGACTGGCGGCGGACGCGCCGCGCCCCAACAGGAAACTCCGAGCAGACCCGATCATGTCCAACGCCTTCGCTTCGCTCACGCTGCTGACATGGCCGCTGATCTGCCTGCTCCTGTTGCGGCGGCTGCCGCTGGAGCGCGCCGTGATCTGGTGCATCCTGGGGGGCTATCTGCTGTTGCCGCCGAGGGTCGAATTCGACCTGCCGCTGGTTCCGCCGATGGACAAGACCTCGATTCCCAATCTCAGCGTGCTGGTGATCGTGGTCCTCGTCCTCGGCCTGCGGCCCACGCTGTGGCCGAAAAGCCGCACGGCCATGGTGCTGGTCGCGCTCTATATCTTCGGCGCCGTCTTTACCGTCCTGACCAATGGCGACCCGGTGATCTATTCCCATCCGACCGAGGCGAATATCTCCTATCGCCTGCCCGGGCTGCGGCTGCACGACACGCTGTCGGTGATCGTGGACAAGACGATTGTCCTGATACCCTTCCTGCTGGGGCGGCAATTGCTGGGATCGGACAAGGGGTTGCGCGAGCTGCTGCTGGCGCTTGCGATCGGCGGGCTGGCCTATTCCCTGCCCGCCCTGATCGAGGTCCGGCTCAGCCCGCAGTTCAATATCTGGGTCTACGGGTTCTTTCAGCACAGTTTCGAGCAGATGATGCGCCAGGGCGGGTTCCGCCCCATCGTGTTCCTGCCGCATGCGCTTTGGCTGGCGCTGTTCATGTTGAGCGCACTTCTGGCCACGGCGGCCCTGACGCGCCAGGCCAATGGCCCCCGGCAGGTCAAGCTCATCATCGCGACGATCTATCTGACCGCCGTGCTCTACCTGTGCAAGAGCCTTGCCACCCAGCTCTATGCCCTGGCGTTCCTGCCGATGGCGCTTTTCGCTGGTCGCCGGCTGACCCTGCGCCTGACGGCGATGATGGCGCTGATCGCAGTCAGCTACCCGATCCTGCGGCAGTTGGAACTGATCCCGCTCGATACCATCCTGGAGCGCGCCGCGGCGATCGATCCCGACCGGGCAAGTTCGCTTGGCTATCGCTTTACCAACGAGGAGATCCTGCTTGAGCGGGCGCGGGAGAAACCCTGGTTCGGCTGGGGCGGATGGGGGCGCAACCTGCTGCTCAACCCTGAGAGCGGCGCAGTCGAGACCATCCCAGACGGACGCTGGATCATCGTGTTCGGGACCTTCGGCTGGCTGGGCTATATCGCCGAGATGGGGCTGCTGGCGCTGCCGCTGATGCTGCTCTGGTGGCGCAGCCGACACGGGCTGCCGCGCGGGATGTCGTCGTCTGCGGCGGCGGTTGCCCTGATCCTGGCGGTGACGATGATCGACATGTTGCTGAACGCGACGCTGGTGCCGCTGGTCTGGATGTGCGCCGGGGCGCTACTGGGCCATGCCGAACAACTGCACCCGCTCAAGGCCCGGAGCGACGCGCCCGGGCCGCTGTTCGGGACCGGTCCGGTGATCGGGCGCGAGGCCGGTCGGAAATTCTGGCGGCAATAGCCACAATCTGTCCTTAACCAAGCCCCATTGACGGCAGATCAGGAGTGTCGATCACGAACCGTCCTGTGGTATGCTTGGGGTGGTCGGACCGGGGTCCATCGCGCATCGGCCCATGGCCCTTCTGGGGGCCGCGTTCCGGTCGCGGCGGGTGGTTCCATTTTGGAAACCCGGTTTCGGCGCCTATATACTAGATGGTTTGAGACAAATTTATTTTTTGGTTTGGGACGAGTTGGTCTGACGATGACAGTGCGTGAAGACGGTGGGCGAAACCAGGACATTGCAATCGTGGGCATGGCGGTGCGGATGCCGGGCGCGGCTTCGGTGCCCGCGTTCTGGGACAACCTGCGCGCGGGTCGCGAATCGATGCGCCGCCTTGACGAGGCGGAATTGCTGGCCGCCGGCGAGCATCCCGACCTGATCGCCGATCCGAACTATGTGCCCGCTGCCGCGCCGCTTGAGGATTTCGCCCAGTTTGACCCGGAGTTCTTCGGGTTCTCGCCGAAGGAGGCGGCGATCCTCGACCCGCAGCATCGCAAGTTCCTCGAGGTCGCATGGGAGGCGATGGAATCGGCCGGCCACCCGCCCGAGGGGCTGTCCGGGCGGGTCGGCGTCTATGCCGGGTGCGGCATGGGCGGGTATTTCTATTTCAACCTGTGCTCCAACCCCGGGCTGGTCGATGACGTGGGCATGTTCCTGCTGCGGCACACCGGCAACGACAAGGATTTCCTGTCGACCCGGGTCAGCCATGTGTTCGACCTGCACGGCCCCTCGATCAACCTGCAGACCGCCTGTTCCACCTCGCTTGTCGCGGTCCACTACGCCGCCCGGGCGCTGCGGGACGGCGATTGCGACATGGCGCTGGCCGGTGGGGTAACCATCGAACTGCCGCAGGGGCGCGGGTATCTTTACAAGGAAAACGAGATCCTCAGCCCCGACGGCCATTGCCACGCCTTCGACCACCGGGCGCAGGGCACCGTCTTTGGCTCTGGCGCGGGGGTGGTGGCGCTGCGGCGGCTCGAAGATGCGCTGGCTGACGGCGATCACATCTGGGCGGTGATCAAGGGCAGCGCGGTCAACAATGACGGGGCGGCCAAGGCGGGCTATCTCGCCCCCTCGGTCGATGGCCAGGCGCAGGCGGTCTCGCTGGCGCTCAAGGCGGCGGCGGTCCCGGCGGAGACCATCGATTATGTCGAATGCCATGGCACCGGCACCTATCTGGGCGATCCGATCGAGGTCGCGGCGCTGACCCAGGCCTATCGCGACCAGACCAGCGAGACCGGGTTCTGCCGGCTCGGCTCGGTCAAGACCAATATCGGGCATCTCGATACGGCGGCGGGGGTCGCCGGGCTGGTCAAGACCGCGCTGGCGCTGAAACACGGGGAAATCCCGCCCTCGCTGGGCTACGAGGCGCCGAACCCGGCGATTGATTTCGAGACATCGCCGTTCAGGGTGAACGACCGGCTGAGTGACTGGCAATCGCACAAGGGGCCGCGCCGGGCCGGGATCAATGCGCTGGGGGTCGGCGGCACAAACGCCCATGTGATCCTCGAGGCAGCGCCGGAACGCGCCCCCTCGGACGAGAGCGAGTTTCCCTTTCATGTGCTGTGCCTGTCGGGGCGAACGCGGGCGGCGCTGGATGCCAATACCGGCGCGTTGGCGGCGCACCTGCGGGCCAACCCGGATCTGCCGCTGGCCGATGTCGCCTTTACGCTGAAGGAGGGCCGCCGCGGTTTCGACAAGCGCCGGGTGCTGGTGGCCGAGACCGCGCAGGAGGCCGCGGACCTGCTGGAGCAGGGCGATCCGCGCCGGGTCTTTACCCATGAGCGTCTGGGCGAGGCGCCGGAATGCGTGTTCATGTTCCCCGGCGGCGGGGCGCAATACGCCGGCATGGCGCATGATCTCTACGAGACCGAGCCGGTGTTCGCCGACTGGATGGATCGCGGGCTGGATCACCTTGAACCGCAGCTTGATTTCGACCTGCGCGCGCTCTGGCTGCCGGCGGACGAAGCGGCACGGGCCGAGGCCGACCGCAGGCTCACCCGGCCCTCGGTGCAACTGCCGCTGATCATGATCGTTGAATACGCGCTGGCGCAACTCTGGATCAGCTGGGGCGTGCGGCCCGCGGCGCTGGTCGGTCATTCGATGGGCGAGAATACTGCCGCCTGCCTGGCCGGGGTGATGTCCTTCGAGGATTGCATCGACCTTGTCCTGCTGCGCGGGCGGTTGTTCGATACCGTGCCGGCGGGCGGCATGCTGAGCGTATCGGTCAGCGAGGACGAGTTGCGGGACCTGATTGGCCCCGATCTGGACATCGCCAGTGTCAACGCGCCACGCCTTTGCGCCGTGTCCGGGCCGCAGGCGGCGTTGGATGCGCTGGCCGGGGTGCTGGAGACCCGCGAGATCGAGTTTCAGCGCGTGCCGATCGACATCGCGGCGCATTCGCGGATGCTCGACCCGATATTGGCGGAGTTCCGGGCGTTCCTGTCCAAGATCCCGCTCGCCGCCCCCAACCTGCCGGTGATCTCGAACCGGACCGGAGAAAGGCTCACTGCCGAACAGGCCACCGATCCAGAGTACTGGGTCGGCCAGTTGCGCAACACGGTCCGCTTCGCCGATTGCATCACGACGCTGTCGCAGGGCGGCAAACGAGTGTTCCTCGAGGTCGGGCCGGGCAAGGCGCTGAGCTCGCTGGCGCAGATGTCGGACACGGTCGCACCCGGACAGGTGCTGTCGTCGTTGCGCCACCCAGAGCAGGAGATCGGCGACGACGCCTATTTCCTCGGCGTGATCGGGCGGCTCTGGGCCTGCGGAGTCGAGGCCGACTGGCCGCAGATCTGGGGTGAGGCCAAGCGGCACCGGCTGCCGTTGCCGACCTATCAGTTCCAGTCCAGCCGCTATTTCATCGAGCCGGGCACACCGCAGCTGGCGCAGGGCACCGAGGCCGCGCCCAAGCGGATCGAGGACATGGCGCAATGGGGCTATCGCCCGGCATGGCGGCCCCGCCCCGCCGATTGCGAGATCGACGTGGAGCGCGAGTTGGACGCCGCCGAACCGCAGCGCTGGTTGCTGTTCGAGGATGGCACCGGGCTGGCCGCGCGGGTGGCGGCCCGACTGGACCAGGCGGGGCATTGCGTCACCCGGGTCAGCCCCGGCGACACCTATGCCAGGCTGGCCGAAGATCATTACCTGTTGCCCCCCGAACAGGGGCGCTTCGGCTATGACAGCCTGCTTGCCGACCTGGCCGAGGCCGGGCGCGGCCCGACCCGGATCGGGCATTTCTGGCTGGTCACCGGAGACGAACAATTCCGCCCGGGAAGCTCCTTCTACGACCGCAACCTGGAACAGGGCTTCTTCAGCCTGATGTACCTGGGCCAGGCGCTCGGGGCTGCGGAGATGGAACAGCCCGTGCAGCTGACCGTCTTTACCAGTGGCGCCGCGCAGGTCCGGGACGAGGGGCTCCCCTATCCCGAAAAGGCGATGATCGCGGGGCCCGTGGGCGTGATGCCGCACGAGATGCCCGGGCTGACCTGTGCCACCGTCGACCTGGCCCTGCCGGAGCGTCGCCCCGGCGGACTGCTGACGCGGCTGACCGGTGACGCGGAGGACGGTGATCCGCTTGCCGCCCTGGTGCCGCAGGTGCTGGAAGAGCTGTTCGCCGCCCCCGGCCCCGGCACCGCAGCCCTTCGCGGCGGGAAACGCTTCATCCGCGAATGGCGCTCGGTGGCGCTGCCTGACCCGGAAGCGCCGGTGTGGAAGGACGGGGGCACCTACCTGATCACCGGTGGTTTCGGCGGCATCGGCCTGACCCTTGCCGCTGCGCTGATGCGCGATCAGGACGCCAACGTGATCCTTCTGTCGCGCGACACGTTGCCGCCGCGCGCCGATTGGGACAGCTACCTTGCCGGGCACAGCCCCGCCGACCGCACCGCGCGGCGCATCCGCGCCCTGCAAGCGCTGGAGGCCGGACCGCGCGGCGCCGTTATGGCGATCGCCGCCGATGTCTGCAACAGCGTCCAGATGCGCGATGCGATCCGAGAGGCGGAAGAGCGGTTCGGCGCGATCACCGGGGTGATCCATGCCGCCGGCCATATCGACGATGGCCCGCTGCTGACCAAGACCGAGATGGGCGTGACGCAGGTCCTTGCCCCCAAGGTCACCGGGCTGCGGGTGCTGGACGAGTTGTTTCCCGACGGCATGCTGGAGGTGATGGTGCTGTTCTCCTCCTCCTCGACCGCGACGCGGCCGGCCGGGCAGGTCGATTACGTCGCCGCCAACGAATACCTCAACGCCTTTGCCCTCGGGCGACAGGGCGGCGCCACCCGCGTGCTGGCGGTGGACTGGGGCGTCTGGTCCGGGGTCGGCATGGCCGCCGAGGCGATGGAGGCGCGCGATCGGGCGGGCAAACCGACCGAGCGCACGACGATCGACCAGCCCATGCTGGACGAGACCGGCTTCGACGCCGAGGGCAACCGGCTGTTCGTGTCAGAGTACAACGCCGCCGAACGCTGGGTGTTCGACCAGCACCGGCTGTCCACCGGCGAGGCGCTGATGCCCGGCACCGGTTACCTGGAACTGGCGACCGAGGCACTGGCAGCGCATGGGGGGAACGATCCGTTCGAGATCCGCGATCTCTATTTCCTGCGCCCGTTGCAGGTTGCCGATGCAGCGCCGCGCCGTGCCGTGATCCGGCTGGAGCCGCGCGGCGGCGCGCTCACCTTCACGGTGCATTCGGAACTGGGCACCGACAAGGCCGAGGGTTTCGCGTTGAATGCCCAGGCCAGGGTGCTGTCGCGCCCCGGGTTGACCGCGCAGCCGCTGGACCTGGCCGCCATCGCGATGCGTTGCGACCGGGTCGAGACCGCCACCGCGGGCGCGCGGCTGAGCACCCCGCAGGAGGCGCATCTGCGCTTTGGCCCGCGCTGGCACGTGCTGCGGCGGATGGCGATGGGCGATGGCGAGGGCTTGGCCACGCTGAGCCTGCCGCCAGAGTTTCACGGCGACCTCGCCGATGGCTACCGGCTGCATCCGGGGCTGCTGGACATCGCCACCGGCTGGGCGATCCGGCTGACACCGGGCTATGGCGGCAAGACGCTCTGGGTTCCGGTTTCCTATCGCAGCGTCCGGGTGCTGGCGCCGCTGCCGGAGGAGATCCGAAGCTGGGTCCGGTTGAGCCCCGGCGCGACCCCGGCCGAGGGATACGTACAATTCGACGTGACCTTGTGCGATCCGCAGGGGCGGGTCTGTGTCGAGATCGAGGGCTTCGAGATGAAACGCACCGAGGGGGCGCTGGACTTTGCGCCGCCCGCCCGGCCCGATGCCGAGGCTGCCGCGCTCGGGCTGGCGATGCCCGGGACCGAGGCGCCGCTGTCGCCCGAGGAACAGCGGTTGCGGCGCAACATCGCCCAGGGCATCCGTCCCGACGAGGGTGCCGAGGCACTGCGCCGCGCGGTGGCGCTGGGACAGTCGCAGGTCCTGGTCAGTTCGCTCGACCTGTCTGCGCTGATTGCCGAGGCCGACCGGGTCTCTGCCCCGGCCCCGGAAGAGGGGCAGAGCTTTGACCGGCCGGACCTGGATACCGCCTATGTGGCGCCCGAGACCGGGATTGAGAAAACGCTGGCCGGGCTGTTCGAATCCCTGCTGGGCGTGTCGCGGGTGGGGGTACAGGACAGTTTCTTTGACCTTGGCGGGCATTCTCTGGTCGCCGTGCGGCTGTTCTCGCGCATCAGCCGGCTGTTCGACGTGGAGTTCCCGCTGGCCACCCTGTTCGAGGCCCCCAGCGTTTCCGCCCTGGCCGAGCTGATCGCCCGGCGCACCGGCCATACCGGAGAGGCCGGCGCGCTTGATGACCCTGCCGCCGCCCAGCCCGAGGCCCCCGCCTTTACCCACCTGGTGCCGCTGCACAAGGGTGGCGACGGCGCGCGCGCACCCTTCTTCCTGGTCGCGGGGATGTTCGGCAACGTGCTGAACCTGCGGCACCTTGCGCTGATGCTGGGACGAGACCGGCCGGTGTACGGGCTGCAGGCGCGCGGGTTGATTGGCGACGACGAACCGCACCGCCGGATCGAGGCGGCCGCCGCCGACTATATCGCCGAGTTGCGCCAGGTGCAGCCGCATGGCCCCTACCTGCTGGGCGGGTTCTCGGGCGGCGGGATCACCGCCTACGAGATGGCGCAGCAGTTGCAGGCCGCCGGCGAGGAGGTGGCGCTGCTGGTGCTGCTCGACACGCCGCTGCCGGTGCGACCGGAACTGTCGCGCCCGGACAAGGCCCTGATCAAGATGCAGGAGCTGCGCCGCAAGGGGCCGGGATACCTGCGCGAATGGGCCGGCAACCGGATCCGTTGGGAGGTGGAGAAACGCCGCGCGCCGGTGACGCTCGACACCGCGACCTCGTTCGACAATGCCAAGATCGAGGCCGCCTTCCGCGCGGCGGTGAGCGCCTATGCGCTGAAACCCTGGAACGGGCCGGTGGTGCTGTTCCGTCCGCCGCTGGACCGGCACTGGCAGGTGTCGGGCGGCCGCTGGGTCAGCGCCGAGCGCGAGTATGTCTATCCGGACAACGACTGGACCCGGTTCGCGCCGCGTCTGCAGGTGATCGAGGTGCCGGGGGATCATGACAGCATGGTGCTGGTGCCCAACGTCGGCGTGCTGGCCGAGCGGATGAAACGGTTGATCGACGAGGCCGAGGGCGGTGACACCCCCGACGGCTGGGCCGAGGCGGCGGAGTGAGACGATGACAGACCCGACGATCCTGACCCTGATCGTGAACTACCGGACACCCGATCTGACACTGCGGGCGGCCGAGGCGGCCCTGCGCGAGATGGAGGGGCTGCGCGGCGAGGTGTTGATCATCGACAACGGCTCGGGCGACGGGTCCTTCGCGCGGCTGACCGAGGAGGCCGGGGCACGGGGCTGGACCGCGCAGGGACGGCTGCGGGTGGTGGACGCGGGGCGCAACGGCGGCTTTGGCGCCGGGATGAATCACGGCATCCGCACCGGGCTCTCCTCCGGCGAGGCACCCGGATTTTATTACCTGCTCAACTCGGACGCCTGGCCCGAGCCCGGCGCGATCCGCACCCTGCGCGACACGCTGGTGGCGCAGCCCAAGGCGGGCCTGGCCGGAAGCCTTGTACAGGGCGAAGACGGCACGCCGCATCGCACCGCGTTCCGGTTTCCCACCATCGCGGGCGAGTTCGAGATGGCGGCGCGCATCGGCCCGATCTCGCGGCTGCTGAAACGGGCCATCGTGGCGATGCCGATCCCGAGCGTCACGACGTCGGTGGACTGGACCGCCGGCGCCAGCCTGATGATCCGCGCCGAGACGCTGGAACAGATCGGCCTTTTTGATGAAACCTTCTTTCTCTATTTCGAGGAAACCGACCTGTGCCTGCGCGCGGCCCGCGCCGGCTGGGACACTCTTTACGTCCCGCAAAGCGTGGTGGGGCACCTCGGCTCGGCCTCGACCGGGATGAAGGAGTGGGCGCGCATCCCGGCCTATTGGTTCGACTCGCGCCACCATTATTTCACCAAGAACCACGGGCGCGCCTATGCCGGAGCGGCGACGCTGGCGCGCGGCGCCGGTCAGGCGATCTGGCATCTCCGCCGCCTTGTCACCGGGCGGCCGAACACCGGCCCCGAGCGGTTTCTGCGCGACCTGATAACCCATTCCTTTCGTGCGCCGACGGCCCCCGTTCCGTCGGTTGCGCCCAAGTCGACCGAGGATTGAAGATGACCCCGTTTTCCTGTGTTCTGATCGGAAATGAATCCCTGCTGATCGGCTGTGGCGATGCGCTGCGCGCGCGCGGTCACGAGGTGCGCGCGGTGGTCTCGCGCGACCCCGAGATCCGCGCCTGGGCCGGTCGCAACGGTCTGCCGGTCGAAGAGAGGATCGCCACGCTTTCCGACCGGTTCGGGCAAGGCGGTTTTGACTGGCTGTTTTCCATCGCCAACCTGTCGGTGATCCCCGATGCGGTGCTGGCGCTTCCGGCCGGTGGCGCGGTGAATTTCCATGACGGGCCACTGCCGCGCTATGCCGGGATCAACGCGCCGGTCTGGGCACTGATCGCGGGCGAGGCGGAGTATGGCGTCACCTGGCACATGATCGAGGGCGGCATCGACGAGGGCGATATCCTGGCGCAGGCACAGTTTGCCATCGCCCCGGACGACACCGCGTTCTCGCTGAACTCCAAGTGTTATGGCGCGGCGATGGACAGTTTTCCCGCCGTGCTGGACCAGTTGGAGCACGGCGCGCCGGAACGCCGGCCGCAGGACCTGGGCCAGCGCAGCTATGTCGCCCGCGACGCCCGGCCCGCGGCGGCGGCGCGGCTGGATTTCCATCGCCCGGCGGCGGAGCTTTCCGCACTGGTCCGGGCGCTGGATTTCGGCGGCTATTGGAACCCGCTGGCCTGCCCCAAGGTCGAGATCGGCGGGCAGGTCCTGCTGGTCGGCAAGGCCGAGGCAGCGGGCACGGCACAGGGGTTGCCCGGCGCCGTGATGGCGGTCGAGCGAGACAGCCTGACCGTGGCCACCGGCGACGGGGCTCTGCGGCTGAGCGGGCTGACCACGCCCGAGGGGGCGGCACTCTCGCCGGCCGATCTGGTCAAACCCGGCGATACGTTGCCCAGTGCCGAGGCTGCCCTGTCCGACCGCCTGACCGGGGCGATGGCCGCCACGGTGAAGACCGAGCCGCAATGGCGCCGGGCCTTGGCCGCGATGCAGCCGGTCGCGGTGCCGCTGGCCGATGCCGCCGGGGGGGCGCCCGAATGGGAGGCGCTGCGCATCGCCCTGCCCGACGGGTTGACGCCGGAGCAGGCCAGGCTGGCGGTGCTGGCCTGGACGCTACTGGGCAGTGGCGCGGAGACCGCCGACCTTGCGCTCACCACCGCTGCTCTGACGGCGGCGGAGAAGGCGGCGCCGGGCTATGTCGCCGGCTGGGTGCCGGTACAGGTGCAGCGCGGAACAACGTTGGCCGAGGCCGCCGAGGGGCTGGAGACGATCCGCGCCCGGGCCGAAAAGGGCGGCTTCGCCCGCGACCTGATCGCGCGCGACCCGCAGATCGCCTGGACCGGCGCGCCGCAGATCGCGCTGGCGCTGGAGGAGACAGGACCGCTCGACGGCACCGCCGCCACCGTCACGCTGCGCGGAGAGCGTGTCACGCTGCACGTGGATCGCGCCCGGTTGGACGAGGACGCGGCCGAGCTGCTGGCCCGGCGGCTCGAGGCGGCGATGCGGGCGGTGCAAGACGCTGCGGACGACACCAATCTGGGTACGCTGGATATCCTGCCCGCCTCGGAACGACGCAAGACCCTCGCGACCTGGAACGCCACCGCGCGCACCCATGACGCGGATCAGACCGTTCATGGCGCAATCGAGGCGCAGGCGACCCGAACGCCCGAGGCCACCGCGATTGTCTTCGAGGACCGCGCGCTAAGCTATGCCCAGCTCGACACCCGCGCGAACGCGCTGGCCGCGCGTCTGCGCGGCAAGGGGGTTGCCCCGGGGGCGCATGTGGGCCTCTACCTGCGCCGCAGCCCGGAGATGGTGATCGCGGCGCTGGCGATCCTCAAGGCCGGGGGGGCCTATGTGCCGCTCGACCCCGCCTACCCCGCCGACCGCATCGCCCATTACATCACCGACAGCCGCGCCTCGGTCATCGTGACCGATGCCGCGCTGCGCGGCCAACTGCCCGCGACCGAGGCCGAGATCGTCGAATACGACGGCACGGGCGAGCAGGCCGAAACCGTCGACGGCGGCGCCACCGGGGGTGATCTGGCCTATCTGATCTATACCTCGGGCTCCACCGGGTTGCCCAAGGGGGTGATGGTCGAACATCGCAACGTGGCCAATTTCTTCGCCGGGATGGATGACCGTATCGGCGTGCCCGAGAACGGCACCTGGCTGGCGGTGACCAGCCTCGGCTTCGACATCTCGGTGCTGGAGCTGTTCTGGACCCTGTCGCGCGGCTTCAAGCTGGTGCTTGCCGGGGATGACAACCGCGCCGTGGTCTCCAATTCGCCGCTGGCGGTGAGCGACCGGCACATCGATTTCAACCTGATGTACTGGGGCAATGACGACGGGGTCGGCCCGAAGAAATACGAACTGTTGCTGGAGGGCGCGAAATTCGCCGATGCCAACGGTTTCAACGCGGTCTGGACGCCCGAGCGGCATTTCCACGCCTTTGGCGGCCCCTATCCCAACCCCGCGGTCACCGGCGCGGCGGTGGCTGCGGTGACGCGCAATATCGCCGTGCGCGCGGGCAGTTGCGTCGCCCCCCTGCACCATCCGGCGCGGATCGCCGAGGAATGGGCGGTGATCGACAACCTGACAAACGGGCGGGCCGCGATCGGCATCGCCTCGGGCTGGCAGCCGGATGATTTCATCCTGCGCCCCGAGAACACGCCGCCCGCCAACAAGCCGGCGATGTTCGCCACCATCGAAACCCTGCGCAAGCTGTGGCGCGGCGAGGCGGTGGAGTTCCCCAAGGCCGACGGCACGATGCATTCGGTCGTGACCCAGCCGCGCCCGGTGTCAAAGGAACTGCCGGTCTGGGTCACCACCGCCGGCAATCCCGAGACCTGGAAAGAGGCCGGGGCGATCGGCGCCAACGTGCTGACCCACCTGCTGGGCCAATCGGTGGACGAGGTGGGCGAAAAGATCCGCCTCTATCACGCCGCGCTGCGCGAAAACGGCCATGACCCCAAGGATTTCACCGTCACCCTGATGCTGCACAGCTATCTGGCCGACACCCGCGAACAGGCGGCCGAGGTGGCACGCGGTCCGATGAAGGATTACCTGCGCGCCGCCGCCGGGCTGATCAAGCAATACGCCTGGGCCTTTCCCGCCTTCAAGAAACCCAAGGGCGTGACCAATGCCTTTGAAATGGATCTTGGCGTGCTCGGCGAAGAGGAGTTGGAGGCGATCCTCGATTTCGCCTTCGAGCGGTATTTCGAGGATTCCGGCCTGTTCGGCACCGTCGCGGACGGGTTGGCGCGGGTCGAACAGCTCAAGCGGATCGGAGTCGACGAGGTCGCCTGCCTGATCGACTATGGCATCGCGCCCGACCAGGTGCTGGAGGGGCTGAAGCCGCTGGCCGAGGTGCTGGCGCGGGCCAATGCGCCGAGCGCGCCCGAGGCCGACGACTTCTCGCTGGCCGCGCAGATCATTCGCCATGATGTGACCCACATGCAATGCACGCCCAGCATGGCCCGGATCATCGCCATGAACGACGAGGCGCGGCTGGCGCTGGGGCGGGTCCAGACCCTGCTGCTGGGGGGCGAGGCGCTGCCCGGCGACCTAGTCGCGGACCTGCGCGAATGCACCGGCGCGACGATCCTGAACATGTACGGGCCGACCGAAACGACGATCTGGTCGACCTGCGAGGCGGTGGGCGCGCAGGCGCAGGGCATCGTCAACATCGGCACCCCCATCGCCAATACCGGCGTCTACGTGCTCGACCCCGCCGGGCGCCCTGCCCCCATCGGGGTTCCGGGCGAGCTGTGCATCGGCGGCGCCGGGGTGACGCGCGGCTATTGGCAACGCGAGGAAATGACGGAGGAGCGGTTCCCGCCCGATCCCTTTGCCGCCGAGATCGACCTGTCCGGCCCCGCGCCGCTGCGCATGTACCGCACCGGCGACCTGGTGCGCTGGCGGGCGGATGGACGGCTCGATTTCCTTGGTCGCACAGATCACCAAGTCAAGATCCGCGGCCAGCGGATTGAATTGGGCGAGATCGAATCCGCGCTTGCCGCGCAGCCCGGTATCACCGGCGCCGTGGTCGTGGCGCGCGCCGGCGCGGCGGGCGATCAGCGCCTGCTGGCCTATGTCACCGCCGAGGCGACACCGGATGAAACCGCCCTGCGCGCCGAGCTGGCCCGCCACCTGCCCGAGGTGATGGTGCCGGCGCGGATCACCCGGCTGGATGCCTTTCCGCTTACCCCCAACAAGAAGATCGACCGCAAGGCGCTGCCCGATCCGGCGCCGGCCACCCCCGCCCCGCGCCCCGCTGTGGGCGAGGTCGCAGCCCCCGCCCGGGAGGCCGCCGGACCGCAGGCGCAGATCGCGGCGGTCTGGGGCCGTATCCTTGGCCTCGAGCCGGCCACGATCGCGACAGAGGACAATTTCTTTGCCCTTGGCGGTCACTCTCTGCTGGCGGTGCAGGCGCATCGTGACATCCGCAGCGCGCTGGACCGCCCGGACCTGTCGATCACCGACATCTTCCGCTTTCCCACGCTGGGCGGGTTGGCGGCGCACCTGGGGGCCGGTGATCCGCCGCCCCCGCCGCCCGAAACCGCCCCGCAAGACCGCAGCGAGACGATCTCGAAACGGCGCGCGATGCGCGACCGGCGGCGGATGCGCGCGGAATGACCATGGCGTTTGCCTCCTCCCTCCAAGGGGCGGACGCCCGGGCGTTGGCGCGCTCGCTGCTGCCCGGATCGGTGGCGCTCTCTTCCACCGATCCGCGCGCACCGCAGCCCGCCGCGCTGCCGGAGGAACGTGCGGCGCTGACCCGGGCGCGCCCGGCACGCCTGCGCGAGTTCGACGCCGGGCGCGCGGCGGCGCGGGCGGCGATGGCCACGCTTGGCCTGCCCCCGGCCCCGGTGCTGCACGGGGCCGACCGCGCGCCGGTCTGGCCCGAGGGGCTGACTGGCACCATCACCCATTGCGCCACCGCCTGCCTTGCCGCCGTGGCGCGGCAGCGCGACATCCGCGCGCTGGCGCTGGACCTGGAGGAGGACAGCCCCCTCCCCGAAGAATTGATCGGCACCGTCTGCACCCCGGAGGAGCACGACCATCTCGCCGCCCTGCCCCGATCGGAGCGCGGTGCCCTGGCCAAGCGCATCTTTTGCGCCAAGGAGGCCAGCTACAAGGCGCAATACCCGCTGAGCCGGACGCTGTTCGACTTCCAGACGCTCCAGATCGGGTTCGACGATGCCCCCGGTGCCCCCGGCGCTTTCACCGCGCGGTTCCTGCGCGCGGTTCCGCCCTTTGACGCCGAGACCGTCCTGCGTGGACGCCTTGCCACCGGCAACGGCCTGATCGTGGCGGCAGTGGTGCTTCCCGCATGTTCCCAGCCGCCATTCGCCCTAGATCGACCATGACGACCACCCCACACCGGACAAGGCCCGCCAAACCATGAGCCCGCGAACCCTGCCGATCCTGATCCTTGCCGCGCTGGCCCTGGCCGGGCTGGCCTGGTGGTATTGGTCCAAGCCGCGCCCGCCGGGGGCCGAGGTGATCGCCGGCGCCTATGCCACGCCGCTGCCGCCGCCCGAGGGGCCGCTTTCGGTCTATCACCTGGGTCACAGCCTGGTCGGGCGCGACATGCCGGCGATGCTGGCCCAGCTTGGCGGCGCCGGGCACAGCTATGCGCTGCAACTGGGCTGGGGCACCTCGCTGAAGGAGCATTGGGAGCCGGAGCTGCCGATCAACGGTTTCGAGACCGAGAACGACACGCCGCAGTTTCGCCCCGCCCGCGCGGCGATCGGATCGGGCGATTATGACGCCGTGGTGCTGACCGAGATGGTCGAGCTGCGCGACGCGATCAAGTATCACGACAGCGCGCGCTACCTGTCGAAATGGGCCGACCTCGCGCGGCAGGCCGCGCCCGGCACCCGCGTCTACCTGTACGAGAGCTGGCACCGGCTGGACGTTCCCGAGGGCTGGTTGAGCCGCCTCGACGGCGATCTCGAATCCGTGTGGGAAGCCAAGGTCCTGCTCCCCGACCTGGCGGCGGGGGGCGCAGCGCGCCCGATCCACGTGATCCCGGCGGGCCAGGTGATGGCCGCCTTTGTCCGCGCGGTCGAAGCCGCCGGCGGGGTGGACAACATCACCGGGCGCGAGGACCTTTTTGCCCGCGACGAGACTGGCGCGCTGGACCCCATCCACATGGGCGACCTCGGCGCCTATCTTGTCGCGCTGACCCATTACGCGGTGCTTTACGGGCGCTCGCCCCTCGGCCTACCGCGCCAGTTGACCCGCGCCGACGGCACCGCCGCCACCGCGCCCGGCCCGAATGCGGCGCGGCTGATGCAACAGACCGTCTGGCAGGTCGTCACCGCCTATCCCAAGACCGGAGTTTCCCCATGATCGCCCCGATCCGCCTTGCCCTGATGCTGTTCACGCTCTGCGCGGCGCTGGCCGCCCCCGCGCGGGCGCAGGACACCACACCTCCGCCCGTAGGGTCGGTGCCGATGGCGATGCACCTGTCGAGTGTCAACGACTGGGCCACGCAGCAGCCCTTCATCGACGTGATGAAGACCGCCCGGACCTGGATCGGGCACATGCCCGGGCAATGGGGCGGCACCGGCCACGCCGACCTGGCCGCGGCGGGCTATCTGGACGACAACGGCTGGCCGGTGGAGATCCCGCCGGAACTCGGCTCGATCGGCACCGTGGTGTTGACCAGCATGCCCGAGGAGGCCCGCGCGCTCGCCGGGCGCTATGTGCTGCGCTACGATGGGGACGGCATCGTCGAGGTCAGCGGCCGCGCCACCAACGTCCGCTACGCCCCGGGCGAGGTTCGCTTTGACTATGAGCCGGGCGATGGTCTTGTCGACATCCGCATCCAGCGCACCGACCGCGAAAAGACCGGCGATTACCTGCGCAACATCACAATCGTCAAGGAGGACAACCTCGCACTGTACGAGGCCGGGGCGGTATTCAACCCCGATTTCCTGCGCCGGCTGGAGGGGTTCGAGGCGCTGCGTTTCATGGACTGGATGGAAACCAACGGCTCCGATCAGAGCGGCTGGGCCGACCGCCCGCGCCGCAGTGACTATACCTACACGCTGCGCGGCGTGCCGGTCGAGGTGATGCTCGACCTGGCCAACCTCCTGGGCGCGGACGCCTGGTTCAACATGCCGCATCTGGCCGATGACGATTACATCCGGCGCTTTGCCACGCTGGTGCATGACGGGCTGTGGCCCGACCTGCGCGCCTATATGGAGTTCTCGAACGAGGTCTGGAACTGGCAGTTCGAACAGGCCCGCTGGGCCGGCCGCATAGCGCAGGAGCGCTGGAACCAGGACAACGGCTGGGTGCAATATTACGCCCTGCGCGCCAGCGAGGCCGCCGCGATCTGGTCCGAGGTCTATGGCGCCGATGCAAAGGACCGGCTGGTCAACGTGATCGCCACCCAGACTGGCTGGCTCGGGCTGGAAAAGGATATCCTCGACCCGCCCCTGCTGCGGCAGGAACAGCCCGACCGCCCACCGGTTTCCAGCTTTTTCGACGCCTATGCGATCACCGGCTATTTTGGCCACGCGCTGGGAAAGGAGGACCGCGCGCCGATGGTCCATGAATGGATCGACGACAGCCGCGCCATGGCCGAGCAGGCCGCCGAGGCCGAGGGGCTGACCGGCGCGGCGCGCGACAGCTATGTCGCGGCGCATCAATACGACGTGGCCACCGCCCTGGCCGGGGCCGAGCTGCGCGACGGGCTGAGCAGCGGCAACGAGGAGGGCACGCTGAATCACCTGCTGACGACGCTGATCCCCCATCACGTCGAGGTTGCCCGGACCCATGACCTCGACCTGGTGGTCTACGAGGGCGGCACCCACCTGGTCGGCCTCGGGCCGGTGGTCGACGACGATGCGCTGACCGATTTTTTCACCCACGTGAACTACAGCGCCGAGATGGGCGCGCTCTATTCCGAGATGCTCGCAGGCTGGCAGGCGGCGGGCGGGCGGTTGTTCACCGTCTTTGCCGATATCAGCCCGCCCAGCAAATGGGGCAGCTGGGGCACGCTGCGCCACCTGTCTGACGACAACCCGCGATGGGATGCGGTCGCCGCCTTTCGGTAGGACCTAGCCGCCGGTCACAGCCGCGAAATGCCCGGCCAGCCGGGCCGCCTCGCCCGCCGCGTCGTGGCGGGCCAGCACCCGGACCCGCCCCGCCGCACCCATGCGGGCCAGATCGGCGGTCGGGGTCGCGGCCAGGGCGCTCACCGCCTCGGCCAGCGCCTGGACGTCCCCCGCTGGCACCAGCCAGCCGGTCTCTCCCGGGCGCACCAGTTCGGGAATGCCGGCGATCGCGGTGGCGATCACCGGACGGCCCGCCGCCATCGCCTCCATCACCACCATCGGCAGCCCCTCCGCGAAACTGGGCAGCACCAGCGCGTGCGCCCCGGCCAGTTCGCGCCGCACGCCGGCCTCGTCCAGCCAGCCGGTCAGGGTGACGACCCCGCCCAGCCCATGGGCGGCAATCGCGCGCTCCAGCGCGCCGCGCAGCGGGCCGTCGCCCACCAGCGTCAGGTGCAGATCCGGATGCTCGGCTTGCAGCCGCGCCATCGCCTCGATCAGCAGCATCTGGCCCTTCTGCTCGGAAAACCGGCCGATGCTGACGATCCGCACCGGTCCTTCCGGCAGCGGCGCGGGATCGGCAAATTCCTCGGGCTCGATGCCGCAATGCACCACCTTGATCCGGTCCCAACTGTCGAAATCGGCCCAGCGGTACAACTGGCTGCGGCCGAACTGGCTGATCGCCACGGCAAAAACCGCGCGGTCGACCTTCAGCCCCAGCGACAGCGCAGCCGGCGCGTCGAACTCCTCGGGGCCATGGACGGTAAAGCTGTAGCCCGGCCCGCCCAGCGCCTGCGCCAGCATCGCCACCGTGGTGGAATTGGTGCCGAAATGGGCGTGCATGTGCTGGATCCCCCCGGCCTCGCATCGGCGGACCACCTCGGCGGCCTCGGCGAGATAGATCAGGTGCCGCAGCCGCCCCACCTGCGAGACACGCCCGGCCCGCAGCGCCAGGCGCAGCGCCGACCAGCCCCGGCGCGGATGGCGCAACATGCGCCCCGCCAGCGCTGCCAGCAGCCGCACCGCCCCACGCTCCAGCACATAGGTGGTGCGCGCCTCTTCCTCCCGGTCCAGCGGATCGACCAGCGGCAGCGCGCTGCGTCGCATCGCGATGCGGTCGACCTGCACCCCGTCCTGCTCCAGCGCGCGGAGTTCGCGCCGGATGAAACTGTGCGACGGCAACGGATAGGTATTCAGGACATAGGCGATTTTCACGGTGACGATCCTGCGGGTCTGCGGCCCTGCCTTCCTAGCGGCTGGTGGCGCGCGAGGGAAGCGGCCAAGGCCGATTGACCCCCCCGCGCCCGCACCCTAGCCTGCACCCGACGCCCCACAGGGCCCAGGACAAGAACGGCACCGGTGACCCGACTCATATTCGCATTCCGAGGCGACGGCCTGATGGCACGCGCGCTGCGCAGCATTGCCTGGCTGGCGATGCACCATGGCGGCACGCAGGGGCTGCGGCTGGCCTCCAACCTGATCCTGACGCGCATCCTGTTCCCCGAGGCCTTCGGGCTGATGGCGCTGGTGGCGATGGTCACCACCGGGCTGTCGCTGTTCTCGGACATCGGGCTGGGACCGGCCATCTCGCAGAGCCCGCGCGGCGACGATCCCGAGTTCCTGGATACCGCCTGGGTGATGCAGGTGATCCGCGGAGTCGGGCTGTGGCTGATGACCTGCCTGCTGGCCCTGCCAGTGGCGCAATTCTATGGCGAGCCGGACCTGGCGCTCTACCTGCCGATCGCCGGTTTCTCCATCGCGATCAACGGATTGGTGCCGACCAAGCTGCAAAGCGCGCATCGCCACCTGCTGCTGGGCCGGGTCACCGCGCTGGAACTGATCGCCCAAGCCCTGGGCATCTCTGCCATGGTTCTGCTGGCGCTCTACACGCGGTCGGTGGCGGCACTGGTGATGGGCGGCATCATCCAGGAAAGCGCGCGGCTGGTGCTGATGAACCTGGCGCTGCCCGGACACCGCAACCGGTTCCGCTGGAACCGCGAGATCGCCGCCGAACTGATCCGCTTCGGCAAGTGGATCTTTCTCTCCACCGGATTGTGGTTCATCACCATCCAGGGCGACCGGCTGATCCTCGGGCGGTTCCTGTCGCTGGAGATGCTGGGGCTGTACAACATCGGCTATTTCCTCGCCAGTTTTCCGACCCAGTTGGGGCAATCGGTGGCGCGCGGGCTGATGATCCCGATCTACCGCGACCGGCCGGCGCATGCCTCGCCCGAGAACTACCGCAAGCAGCGCCTGCTGCGCGCGGCGCTGATCGGGGGCGCGGCCGGTTTGTCGATCGTGATGGCCCTGATCGGGCCGGAGCTGGTGCAGTTGCTTTACGACGACCGCTACCTGACCTCGGGCGAGATCGTCACGGTGATGGCCTGCGCGATGGTGCCCGCGGCGCTGAGCATGACCTATGACCAGGCGGCGCTGGCGGCGGGCGACAGCCGGTCCTATTTCATCTATTCCCTCATCCGCGCCGCGGCGCAGACCGGGCTGATCCTGATCGGCATCCTCTGGTACGGGCTGTTCGGGGCCATCGCCGCCATCGGCCTGACCCATGTCGTGACCTACCCGGCGCTGGTATGGCTGGCGCGGCGGCACCGTGTCTGGGATCCGCTTGCCGATCTGGCCTTTGCGGTCATTGCCGGGGCCCTCTGCGCGCTGGCCCTGTACCTGCACTGGCTGGGGGTATCCGAGCTGATCGGCCTGTCGTCGTCCTGAGCGCCGCCGGATTGGCGCGCACGGGTCAGAACAACGGCGTATCGCCGACCCCGCGCCGTGGCGCGCGGCGAAAGATCCGCGCCAGGAGGCCGCGCCGATAGCGCCGGGTCCGAAGCCGCGGCACCGCGACCACCGGCTTTATTCCCAGGTCACGCTCCATATGCGCGGCGGTGCGCATCACCGGGTTCAGCACCTCGAGCGCGAGCGCAATGCCCAGCGCCGCGAGCAGGCTGGCAAACCCCCCGGCCATGACCATCTTCTTGCGGCTGGGGGTAAAGGGGTAATCGGGCGCCATCGCCGGTTCGATCACCGTCAACTGTTCGCCCTGCCCCTGGGTTTCCAGCCGATAGCCGACCTCGGCCTCGGTCCGGCGCGCCGAGGCCACCCCCAGTTCGGCGCGCAGCCGCTCCAGCTGGCTCTCGAAGGCGCTGATCTGCCGATCGGTCTGCGGCGAGGTCTCGATCGAGCTTTCCAACTCGGCCTTGCGTGCCTCCAGCAGCCGCGCCTGCGCATCCAGCGTGGCAATCTGGGCATTGGTATCGGCCAGGATGCGGTCGGCGGTGGCTTGGCGCTGGGTCTGGCGGGCCTGTTCGGCGGTACGCTCGATCCGGATGCGGTCGCGCGCGATGGTCAGAAGTTCCTGGTTGATGCCGGCGATCTCGTCGCGGCGAAAGTTCAGCGTGCCCGGCAGCGCCAGGTCGTTGTCCCGGCGAAAGGCGGTCATCTGGTCCTCGACCCGCTCGACCTGTTCCCGCAGAGTCTCTTCCCGCGCGGTGAAAAAGGCCAGCGTCTCGCGCGCCTTTTCCAGCCGGGTGTCGCGGCTCAGCGCGATGGTGCGGCGGGCGAATTCATGGGCGATCTGGCTGGCCTGCTCGGGGGTCGGCATCTCGGCGGTGACGGTCAGGATCGACACCGCCCCGTCATGGCCGTTGCCGGCGGCGGCCGTCAGCTTGATCGAGGCGGATTCGCGCAGCGCATCCACCTTTTCGCTCGGGGTCATCGCCGGGAAATCAGCGTAGAGGCCGAAGATCTCGACCACCTCCAGCACGCTGTCGCGCGCCATCACCCGTTGTTCGATGGATTGCAGGCGCTGCGCCGCCGATCCCTCGACCGTGCTGCGGGCCAATTCGCCGGCGACCTTGGGCTGAACCACCTGGATCACCTCGGTCGCGCGATAAAGATGCGGCCGTTCCAGCGCGACCAGGACCGAGACCGCGCAGCCAAGCACCGCGATCAACAGGATCAGCCCGGCGCGCCGACGCACCATGTCGAGAAAATCTGCAAAAGTCTGTACTGGCCCCATCGCCCCACCTCAGTTCCGCACCGGAATCGCCTGACCCCGGTGCCGCCCGCTGATCGGGCCGATGACCGGGACAACACCATAGCAAACGGGCAAAACTAAGGCGATTCCGTGCGAAACCGATCAGCTCATGCGGGCCTGGTTCAGGATCACGCCGAGAAGCTCGACCTGGTCGCCCAGGATATCCTCGCAGGCGCGGATCTGTTCGGCAGTGGTCTGGGTGCCGTCCGCCACCAGCAACAGCGCATCGACCTGCGGCAGGAAGGCGGCGACATCGTCGCAGGACAGGATCGCCGGCAGGTCGTAAAGCACCACGTCGGGGTCGAGCGTCAGGATCATCTCGTCCAGCGCCCGGGCGCAATGGGGATCATGCAGGGTCTCGGCGGCGTTGCGGTCGGGCGCCTCGGCAAGGCCCAGCGCCAGACCATCGCAGCAGCGCACGATGTGATCCTCGGTCCGGGTCTCGCCGCGCAGGAACCCCTTCATGTCACCAAGGCCGCGCATGTCCATCATCCGGGCCACCCCCGGATCACGGCGGTTCATGTCCATCAGGACAGTGCGCGTGCCGGGCACCCGTGCCAGGCTGAGCGCGAGGTTCACGGCGGTGAAGGTGGTGCCGCATCCGGGCGTCGGCGACGCGATGGCGACGCGACGCCACCCGTTGGCGCGCAACGCCTGTTTCATCCGGGTGCGCAGCAGGTCGAACGCCCGTGCCGCCGGGTCGTCACGGAACAGGCTGACAAGCGGCGCGGGATCGGTGCGCACATCGCGGCCCCCGATCCGGACACGGCGCAGCCGTTCCCATGGTTCCGGCAGGGTCGCCGGCAGGCCCGCGTCCCCCGATACCGGCCCCGAAACCGCGGGCAAGTTGCCCTTGGCGGGGCCGCGCACCGTCTTGCGCCGGAAAATCTTCCGATCCTGGCTGCTCATCCGTTCCGTTTCACCCGTCCTTGCCAGTTCGAACAAATTTGCTCCGCCGGCGGCCGCATCCTCATCAAGATAGTCTCTCACAGCCGATCCTCCAAATATGTCACCAATACGGACAAGTCCATCAAACGCCGGTCCCGCGCACGACCACGCCGACCGTCCGGACCATCAGCACCAGATCGCGCCATAAAGACAATGACCGGCAATAGACCGCATCGACCTTGGCGCGATAGCTGAATTCCCGCTCGTTGCGGGCCGAGACCTGCCAGAGGCCAGTGATCCCGGGACGTACCGAGGTGTAACAGGCATCGTCGCCATACAGCTTTGCCTGCTCGGGCAACATCGGGCGCGGGCCGACCAGGCTCATCTCTCCCTTGAGGACATTCCACAGCTGCGGCAGTTCGTCGAACGAGGTCACCCGAAGGAGATTGCCGACCCGAGTGATGCGCGGATCGTTGCGCAGCTTCTGCGTGCGGTTCCACTCCTCACGGATCGCCGGATCGGTGGCGATGTACTTGGCCAGCAGCGCATCGGCGTCGCGCACCATGGTGCGCAACTTGACGATCCGGAACCGGCGTCCGCCCAGGCCGATCCGATCCTGCCAGTAGAACGGCGGGCCGCTCTCGATCCACAGCGCCGACGCGCAAAGCGCGATGATCGGCAAGGTGATCGGAAGCGTGAGCAGGACCAGGGCGATGTCCAGCACGCGCTTGCCGAACCGGGCATACAACCCCGACAGCTCCAATGGCGGCGCGGCGGGGGCCGGACGATAGGGCATGTTCAGATTGGCCGGGGCTGGCAACCATACCGCGAAGATTCTTGGCTTCTGGGGGAAGCGCAGCGTCTCGCTGCGCATATCATCATACAAACTCATTATCGGCTCTCCCTGAGCACCGAGTACACCACCAAGCCAGCGCGCAGACGGGCTGTCACGCTGACACTCGTTCTATCGTCCGAAAACCCGTTCAAGCAGCTCGACCGGGCACGTTGCGAAGTTGTTCGCCGGACCTTCCCCCACAGATGCCCCGGCGGCTTCGCTGACGAATTCAGGACCAGTTTCCGCCCTGTTTTCGCCACGATTCAATTTACCACTCAGTGATATAGTTTTAATTATTTGATCGGAAACAGTCTGTTTCAGATTTTTTCGCCCCTAGAAAACAGGCCTCTTATCAAAATGTTGAGTGGCCAGTCCTGGAAATCTCGTAAGATTGTACGTTTTCAGGAAACAAGATCGGCGCGGGAATCGGTTAACGCGATCCGCCCGACTCTGCCCCGCCCGCCACAACAACGTGTGCAAACTGTCTACGTATCTCCCTCAAGGTGTGTCGGTCGGACACACCGCCAGCCGGTCTCTTGCCCCTGCCGCGGCATGCGTGACATCATGTGCTCGCGCCGCGGGGCGCCGCAGCAACCCGAAAAGGATCACGCATGTCTGTATCGCTTCAGGTCATCTACCCGATCTCGGAGGGGACCGATTTCGACTTCGACTATTACCTCGGCACCCACATGCCGCTGGTGGCCGAGCACATGGGGCCGCACATCGAGCGCACGCTGGTGACCAAGGGGCTTGCAGGGGGGCCGAAGACACCGCCGGGCCATTACGCGGTGGCCACGATGGTCTTTGCCGATGCGGCGGCGATGGATGCGGCGATGCGGGCCTCGGGTCCGGTGATGGCGGATGTCGCCAATTTCACCAACGTGCAGCCGCAGATCCTCGTCGGCGAAGTGATCGCGTAAGGCCCCGGGATGACTGATATTTCCGGTGCGGCCCCCTGGTGTGCCGTCGACCTCGCGCCGGGACAGGCGCGGGCGTGGCTTCTGCAGGGCGAGGCGGTCCTTGCCCGCGCTTCCCTCGATACGGTGCCGGATGCGCCGGACAGCGGCGATGTCGCCGCGCTGGTGGCGCGACTGGGCACGCCGGCCGTTGAGGCTCCGACGGTGATTTCCGGGTTGACCGGGGCAGCAGCACCGGTACCGGTGCCCGCGAAACCCGGCCAGATCACCCCGGTCCGGATCGGACCGCACACCCACGCCCTGCCCGGCCTTTGCCAAAGCAGCCCGCCGGCCCTGATGCGGGGGGAAGAACTGCGCATCGCCGGTTTCCTCGCCCTCAACCCCAACTGGGACGGGGTTATCTGCCTGCCCGGAGCGGTCACCCATTGGGCACAGGTCAGCGCCGAGGAGGTGGTAAGTTTTCAAAGCTTCCTGACCGGCGCCATGGCAGAGGCGCTCACCACCACCCCCCTGCTCCACGCGGCACTCTCCGGCGTGGACTGGGACGGGGACGCCTTTGCCGAGGCGCTCGACACTGCGATGTCACGACCCGAGCGGCTGGCCGCCGGGCTGGCCGGGATTCACGCCGAAGCCACCCTCGGTACGCTGTCCGGCGGCGCGGCGCGCGCGCGGTTGTTCGGGGGGCTGACCGGGGCGGAACTGGCCGCCGCCCGCCCCTATTGGCTGGGTCAGCAGGTGGCGCTGATCGGACCGGACATCCCCGCCCGCCCCTATGCCGAGGCGCTGGCCCGGCAGGGTGTGCCGGTGACCCGCACCGATGCGGACCGGATGACGCTGGCCGGTTTCAACGACGCGCGGCGCCGGATCTCGGCGACCTGATCCTGTACTCTGATCCGGCAAGGGCGGATCGTACAATCCGGGCACGCTTGCGGTCCGGCCCCCTCACCCCTGGCGCGCGCGGCGCAATCCGATCGGCGCGCCCTGTTGCGGCGGCATCTCCAGCCCGGCGTGATCCGCTTTCATCTGCGCCAACCGTCGCTGTGCCCAGTCGGGGAACGGCGTCGACCGCCGGGTGCCGTGATCGACGTTCACCGAGACGATCTCTTGCGTGGCGCAGAGGCATCCATCGGAATCGCGCAGCATCTCGCCAAGGAAATGCATCCGCTTGCTGTCGTGATCAATCAGCCGGAAGGCCACCGAGAACCCCTCGCCCGCGCGCAACTCGTTGAGGAAATGGGTTTGGGTCTGCAGCACGAAGGAACCCTGACCGGCGCGCTCGATATACTCCCACCCCACGCCAAGATATTCATCGAACAGCACGTCGGCGGCCAGATCGAAGGCGATGCCGTAGTAGCCCACGTTCATGTGCCCGTTCTGGTCGATCCATGCGGGTTCGACCCTGCGGTTCGGTATCCGGATCGGTGCGGGATAGGGGCCATCATGGCCGTTGACCGGCGGGTGCGTCATGCTTGATCTTTCTCGTCTTGCCTCAAACCGGCGGCACCTTGCCCCGCCACGGCCCGGGGGCCAAGCCCCGGCGGTTGCCTTTTTTGACCGCGCCGTCGAGGATGCCGGCAAATCTGGAACGCGCACGGAGAATGCAAGGACATGAAAGACGTCTATCTGAGGCAGGACGGCACCGGGTTGGCCGAGCTCGTGGCCAAGGGCGAAGTGACGGCAGAGGAGTTGCTCGACACCGCACTGGAACTGACCGATGAGCGGAACCCGGCGCTCAACGCGGTGGTGATGCGGCGCGAGGACGTCGCGCGGCAGGCGATCCGCGACGGGCTGCCCGAGGGGCCGTTTCGCGGCGTGCCCTTCCTGCTCAAGGATCTGGGGGCAGAGGCGCGCGCCTATCCCTCCAACAACGGCTCGCGCCTGATGAAGGGGATGGAATACACCTACGATTCCGAGATCTTCCTGCGCATGCAGGCCACCGGCGCGGTGACGTTTGCGCGCACCACCTCGCCCGAGCTGGGCGTGGGGCCGGTGACCGAGGCGGGCGTGTACGGTGGCCCCACCCGCAACCCGTGGAATACCGGCCACACCTCGGGCGGCTCTTCCGGCGGATCGGGCGCGGCGGTGGCGGCGGGCATCGTGCCGATGGCGCATGGCTCGGACGGCGGCGGATCGGTGCGCATCCCGGCCTCGTCCTGCGGGTTGGTCGGGTTCAAGCCCACCCGCGCGCGGCTTCCCGACGGGCCCGCGGCCGGCGAGGGCTGGGCCGGCATGGCGATCGAAGGGATGCTGACGCGCAGCCTGCGCGATACCGCCACCATGCTCGATGCCTGCGCCGGACCCGACCTTGGCGCGCCCTACTGGGCGCCGCCGATGCAGGGCAGCTACGCGCAGGCGCTGCAGCGCGACCCGGGGCGGTTGCGGGTGCGCTACGCCACCACGACCCTGAGCGGTGCCGCGCTGCACCCCGAATGCGTCGCGGCGGTGGAAAAGACCGCCCGCCTGCTGGCCGACCTGGGCCATGACGTTGCGGAGTTCCGCCCCGCCGCCGATCTGAACGTGGAGGCGATGATGCTGGCCTGGACCAGTATCGTGGCCTGCGGCACCGCGCTGAGCGTGCGGGAGGTGCTGAAGGGCCGCCCGCTGACACGCGACATGGTCGACGGGGTGACCTATGCCGCCGTCGAACATGCGCGCGGGATTTCAGGCGCCGATTACCTTGGTGCGGTGGAAGAAATCCATGCCTTCGGACGGCGCATGGCGCAGGTGTTCCTTGACTGCGACGTGCTGCTGACGCCGACGCTGGCCACCCCCCCGGCCCCGGTGGGCCGGTACAAGCCGGATTTCGAGGATTTCGTCGCCTATCGCAACGGGCCGGGCAGCGTATTTGACTATTCGCCTTTTACCGCCATCTTCAATGCCAGCGGTCAGCCGGCGGTGACGCTGCCGCTGCACTGGAGCGCCGACGATCTGCCGGTCGGCGTGCACCTGGCAACGGCCTTCGGCGAAGATGAGCAGCTGATGTCGCTGTGCGGCCAGATCGAGCGCGCGGCGCCCTGGGCCGACAAGCAGTTGAGCCTGATCCTCGGGGGCGTTCGCCAGCCCTGATCCCGCGCAAGGAGGCCCCGGTGCCCGACGCCACCTATACCACGCGCAACCTGCGCAAGATCTACGGCGAGGGGCCGGCGGCGGTGCATGCCCTGCGCGGGGTCACGCTGGAGATCCCTCAGGGCGAGATCGTGGTGCTGCTGGGGCCGTCGGGCAGCGGCAAGTCGACCCTGCTCAACATCCTCGGCGGGCTTGATCGCGGCACCGATGGCGCGGTGTTCTTTCGCGACCGCGACCTTGCCGCGATGAGCGACCGGGAGTTGACCCGCTATCGCCGCGATCACGTCGGCTTCGTGTTCCAGTTCTACAACCTGATGCCCAGCCTCACCGCGCGCGAGAACGTCGAACTGGTGACCGAGATCGCCCGCGACCCGATGGACGCGGGTGAGGCGCTGGCACTGGTCGGGCTGGACAAGCGGGCCGACCATTTCCCGGCCCAGCTTTCGGGCGGAGAGCAGCAGCGGGTCGCCATCGCCCGGGCCCTGGCCAAGCGGCCGGACGTTCTGTTCTGCGACGAACCGACCGGCGCGCTTGACAGCACCACCGGGCGCGCGGTGCTGCACGTGCTGAAGAAGATCAACGAAGAGACTGGCACCACGGTGCTGATCGTGACCCATGCCGCCGCCCAGGCGGGCATGGCCGACCGGGTGATCCATTTCGCCGATGGCGACGTGCGCAAGGTCGAGGTCAACGCGCAGAAACGGACCCCCGAAGAGATCGAGTGGTGAGGCGATGACGCTCCACCCCAGCCCGCTGACCCGCAAACTGATGCGCGACCTTTACCGCATCAAGGGCCAGGCCATGGCGATCGGCGCGGTGATCGCGGTGGGGGTGATGATGCAGGTGATGATGACCGGCCTGGTCGCCTCGCTCGACGAGACCCGCCGCGCCTATTACGAGCGGCACCGGCTGGCGGATGTCTTTGCCCCGGTGGCGCGCGCCCCCGAGGCCGCCGCCGGGGCGCTGCGTCACCTGCCGGGCGTGGCCGCGATCCAGACCCGGGTGGCGGGCAGCGCGCTGATCGACCTGGAGGGCACCGCGGTTCCGATCCAGGCGCGCGCGCTGTCGCTGCCCGATTACCGTGCGCCGGCGCTGAACACCGTCTACCTGACCGACGGGCGCATGTTCGACGGCGACCGCGCCGGCGAGGTCGTGGTCCTGAACAGTTTCGCGCGCGCGCACGGTCTGCGCCCCGGCGACCGGATCGCCGCCACCATGAACGGGTTCCGGCGCGAGCTGACGGTGGTGGGCTTCGCACAGTCGCCGGAGTTCCTCTATGCCACCGCCCCGGGCGAGCTGGTACCGGATGACGCCCGCTTTGCCGTGCTGTGGATGAGCCGCACCGCGCTTGCGGCGGCCTTCGACATGGAGGGCGCCTTCAACGAGGTTCTGCTGTCGCTGACGCGCGGGGCGGTGCCCGACGCGGTGATCGACGCCGCCGACCGGCTGCTCGACCGATACGGGGCGACCGGGGCCTATGCGTTGTCCGATCTCGAGTCGGACCGCTTCATCAGCGAGGAGATCGGCGGGCTGCGCCGCAGCGCCGGCAGTGTGCCGCCGGTATTCCTGGCGGTGGCGGCCTTCCTGCTTTACATCGTGATCTCGCGCATGGTGCAGGCCGAACGCGAGGAGATCGGCCTGATGAAGGCCTTTGGCTATACCGACATTGAGGTAGGCGGCCATTACTTTCGCATGGTCCTTGCCATCGCGGCGGGGGGCGCGGTGGCCGGAGGGCTGATGGGCATCGCCATGGGGCGCTGGATGGTCGATCTCTACCTGATCTACTACAAGTTTCCCTTCCTGGTTTTCCGGCTTGACCCGGCGGCCTTCCTCAGCGGCTTCAGCGTCAGCCTGCTGGCGGCCTCGGCGGGCGGGCTTCTCGTCCTGCGGCGGGTGTTTGCGCTGACCCCGGCCGAGGCGATGCGCCCGCCGACGCCGCCCGACTACAGCCGCCGCGGCCGTTTCGGTGCGGCCGTCGCCGGGTTTCTCGACCAACCGACGCGCATGGTGCTGCGTCGCCTGACCCGCCAGCCGCTGCGCATGGGCGGCGCGGTGCTGGGGATCGCGGCGGGGCTGTCGGTCTCGGTCTCGATGGCGACGATCCTGAACAGTTTCGATGCCATGCAGGAACTGACCTTTGACGTGATCGACCGCAGCGACCTGAACGTGAGTTTCATCCAGCCGCTGGCGACCCGCAGCGCCTATGAACTGCAAAGCCTACCCGGCGTGATAGAGGTCGAGCCGACGCGCACCGTGCCCGCGATCCTGCGCAACGGGCGGCACAGCTACAGGGGGGCGTTGTTCGGGCTGGTCGACCAGCCGCGCCTGAACCGGGCGGTGGACAGCGACCAAGAGGCGATCCCGATGCGCGAAGGCGGCGTGATCCTCTCCTCGGTGCTGGCGGACACGCTGGACATCCGGGCCGGCGACAGGCTGGTGGTCGAGGTGCGCGAAGGCCGCCGCCCCCGGCTGGAACTGCCGGTGATCGCGGTGGCCGAAAGCCTGATGGGCGCGCCCGCCTACATGGAGCTGGGAGCACTGAACCGGGCGCTGAAAGAGCCGCTGCGCATCTCCGGCGCCTACCTGCGGGTGGACGAGGCCGAGGCGGATCGGATCTATGAAACCCTCAAGGACATGCCGATGGTCGCCGGCGTCAGCGTCAAATCCGAGAGCCTGGCCGCGCTGAAAGTGGTAATGGACCGGGGCGCCGGGGCGATGCGCTATGTGATGGCGACGATCGCGGCGGTGATCACCTTCGGCGTGATCTACAACGCCGCCCGCGTCGCCCAGGCCGAGCGCGCCCGCGACCTGGCCAGCCTGCGGGTGCTGGGCTTTACCCGCGCCGAGGTCGCCTTTGTCCTGCTGGGCGAACTGGCGGCGGTCACGCTGTTGGCGCTGCCCTTGGGCGGGGCGATGGGCTATGGGCTGAGCTTTGCCATCGCGGCGGGCTTCAGCACCGACATCTACCAGATCCGCGCCATCTTCAGCCCCGAGAGCTATGGCAGGGCGATCCTCGTGGTACTGGCCGCCGCGCTGGTCTCGGGCTGGCTTGTCAAACGCGACATCGACCGGGCAGACATGGTATCTGCGCTAAAGACGAGGGATTGAGCCGTTGGCCACGAAACGAAAACATTCACGCCTTGTTCTGATCCTGATCGCGCTGGCGTTGATCGGGGCGGCGTTGACGGCGGCGTTCCGGCCGCGCCCTGCGCTGGTCGACATCGACACGGTGCGCATCGGCACCATGCGGGTGACCATCGACGAAGAGGGGCGCACCCAGGTGCATGAGCCTTATGTGGTCTCCTCCCCCGTCGCGGGAGAGTTGCAGCGCGTCACCGTGCTGCCGGGGCAGAAGGTGGCGCGCAACGAAACCGTGGTGGCACGGATGCGGCCCGCCAACCCCACGGCGCTGGATGCGCGGACCCGCGAGCAGGCGCAGGCGGCGGTGACCGCCGCCGAGGCCGCCATCCAGGTGGCCCATGCCGACCTGAACGCGGCGATGGCGAACCAGGAGTACGCCGACAGCGAGTTGCAGCGGGTCAGCCGGCTGGTCGAGCGCGGCATCACCAGCAAGGTCGCGCAGGAACGCGCCGAACAGGAGTCCCGCGTCGCCCATGCCGCCGTCAACACCGCCCGCGCCGCCATCGCCATGCGCGTGGCCGAGCTGAACAGCGCGCGCGCCCAGCTCATCAGTTTCGAAAACGAGGAGACCACCAGGGCAATGGAGGAGGCCGGGCCGACGGATCCGGGCATCCCGATCCTCGCGCCGATCGACGGCACCATCCTGAAGCTGGTCCACAAGAGCGAGACCACCCTGCCCGCCGGTGAGCCGATCCTCGAGATCGGCGACGTGGAACGCGATCTGGAGATCGAGGTGGAACTGCTGTCATCGGACGCGGTGCAGGTGCACCCCGGCGATCCGGTCATCATCACCAACTGGGGCGGCGACGGCGACCTCGAAGGCCGGGTCGAGCGGATCGATCCCTATGGCTATACCAAGTATTCCGCGCTCGGGGTCGAGGAACAGCGGGTCAAGGCAACCATCGGGTTCACCGGCGACAGCGCCCGGCGCGACGGGCTCGGCCACGGCTACCGCGTCGAGGTCCGCATCGTGGTCTGGGAGGGAGAGGGCGTCACGCTGGTCCCCTCCAGCGCCCTGTTCCGTCACCGCGACGACTGGGCCGTGTTCCGGGTGACCGAGGACGGGGTGGCGCACCTGCAGATCGTGCGGATCGGCCCGGACAACGGCACCGTGGCGCAGCTGCGCGAGGGCCTCGACCCCGGCGACCGCGTGGTGCTGTTTCCCTCGGCCAGCCTGACCGAAGGCCAGCGCGTGGCGCAGCGACGGGTGGAGTGACCGGTGGGATGACGGTCGGAATGACCGCGCGACGCGCCGTGCGCCTTTCCGACCGGCGGCGCAACCGATTGCAGGGCGTTATCGAACTCGGACGACCTGTGTGACGATAGTCAGCAGCCCCGCCATTCATCCTGCGGCACGGCAAGAAGCTGGTCGCGGACCCAATGCCCGGCACGGCCCAGCGCCCGCTGTTCGGTCCAGACAACGTCGATCCCTTCGTGTTCGTCGCTCTGCTGAAAGGCGCAGGCCATGCGCAGGAGCGTTCCCGCCGCGAGATGGCGACTGACCGAAGGCATGGGCAGTTCCGCCCAGCCAAGCCCCCGCAGGACGAGCGCGACGATCAGCTCCGGGTTCTCGGCCTGCCAGATCTTCGGGCTCTTGACCTCGTCCGTCAGGTCGCCCGGTGTCCGGTAGCGGCTGCGAAGGACGATCTGCCGGTGCTGGCGAAGCTCGGTATAGCCGGGATCCGGACAGGCCGCGAGCGGATGCTCCGGAGAGCAGACCGGCACGATCGTCGTGTGCCCGACCCCCCGGAACTGGAAACCGACCGGGTAGCTTTCCTGCTCGATCATCAGGCCAAGGTCGGCGCGACCCGCCTTCAAAAGCGCCCCGGTATCAGCCGGGCCGGTGGTGAATATCTCAAGCGATACGGTCGGAAACATCTCGCTGAACACATCCAGCGTGGCGTAGAGCGGCGCCGCATTGATGCCCTGTTCGACCACGAGGCCCAGGCGATCTTCTGTCCCTTCGGCCATTGAACCGGCTTTGGCCATGAGTTCCCGCGTGCCGAGCAGGATGCCGTTGGCGTGAGGCAACAGCGCACGGCCCTCGGGGGTCAGCGTGGGCGATCGGGTCGTGCGGTCGAAGAGTAGCAGGCCGGTGTCGATCTCGAGGTTGGCGATGGCCGTGGAAACTGCCGACTGCGCCTTGCCCAGGCGACGGGCCGCCGCTGAGAAGGAGCCGAGTTCGGCGGCAAGGACAAAGGCTTGAAGGCTGTCGGAGGAGATCATCAACCTATCTGCATTTCAGATGCTATCAAACTTTATATCCTGCAATTGGATGATAGAAGCAACGCCAGAAACTCGGGGACCACCATGACGGACAAGGCAATTCTCAGAACCAGGCGTGACAGGCTTCGTTACACGATCAGTTTCGAGGTGACCCTGATGGCAATACTCATCCCGGTCGGCGCCGCGTTCTTCGACACCTCAGTGGCAGAGATCGGCCTGCTGGGCGTGGTGCTGTCGCTCAAGGCGATGGTTCTGAACCTTGTCTACAACTGGGTGTTCGACCGTATCGACGCCCGCTCCGGCCGCATCTCCAGCGAGAGGTCGCACCTGGGGCGCATCCTCCACGCGGTCGGGTTCGAGGTTTCGCTTACCTTTACGTCGCTGCCGATCTACATGATCTGGCTGGAAATCGGCGTACTCGAAGCCCTTGCCGCCGATATCGTCGTGACGACCTTCGTGGTTGGCTACACCTATGTCTTCACGCTGGCCTACGACAAGGCGTTCCCCCTTGTCCGTCCGCAGGCCGCCGAAGCCTAGACACGTGCGAAATGCAGGCGAAGGCCGGACCTGACCAGCAGGCGAAGGCCGGACCTGACCAAAAGAGTCGGCTCAATCACCTGTGATGCGGCCCGGCAAGTGCCCCAAGGATGACTTTTGCGAATGCACTCGCTGATCCTTGTGGTATTTCAATACTATGGACATCGTACTCGTCACCACTGTCATTGCCTCCCTGTTTCTCGTCATCGGGGTGGCGGAGCCGTTGGCGTCCCGGCTGCGCCTGCCCTACACCGTGATCCTGGCCGTTCTTGGCATCCTGATCGCGGTCGCCGCGACCTTTTTCCTCCGGACCGAGCTCACCGATGCGCTGAACCCGGTGGCCGAGGCGATCCTGGGGTTGCCGATCCGCTCCAACGTCTTTCTCTACGTCTTCCTGCCGACGCTTCTGTTCCAGGCGACGCTGGGGATGAACCTGCGCCGGATGCTCGACGACTGGGTACCGATCCTGGTGCTGGCCGTCGTCGCGGTGGTCGCGGCGACGCTCAGCGTGGGCTATGCCCTGTCCTGGGCGAGCGCGCTGCCCTTGGCGTCCTGCCTGCTGATCGGTGCCATCGTCTCGACGACCGACCCCTCGGCGGTGGTCTCGATCTTCCGTTCGCTTTCGGCACCGCGACGCCTTGCCCGGATCATCGAGGGCGAAAGCCTGCTGAACGACGCCGCCGCCATCGCGCTGTTCGGGTTGTTCATGGGCTTCGTGATGCTGGGCACCAAGGACCCGAGCCTGGGGGACGCGCTGGCCCGGTTCCCGGTCCTGATCGCGGGGGGCGCCTTCGTCGGCTGGCTGGCGGCGCGGGTCGCGGTCTGGGTCATGGCGCTGTTCAGCCATCACGAACTGGCACAGATCTCGATCTCGGTGGCGCTGCCCTATCTCGCCTATATCGGCGCCGAGCAAAGCATCGGCGCCTCGGGCGTGATCGCCGTGGTCGCCGCCGGGCTGACGCTGAACCTGACCGGCCCCGGGCACATTCCCCCGCAGGCCTGGACCAACCTGCGCGAGCTGTGGGACGTGCTGGCGCATTGGGCCGGGGCGTTGATCTTCATCCTCGCCGCGCTGCTGATCCCCCGGCTGCTGGAGGAGGTGCGGCTTGAGGATTTCGTGCTGGTCGGTGTCGTGGTCCTTGCCGCCATCGCCGCGCGGGCGGTGATCCTGTTCGGGTTGCTGCCGCTTCTGACCGCGCTGAAACTGTCACCAGCGGTGGAACGGCCCTATCGCGCGGCGATCCTCTGGGGCGGTTTGCGGGGCGCGGTTACACTGGCGCTGGCACTGGCGGTGACCGAGAGTTTCCGGGTGCCGGACGGCATTCAGCGCGTGGTCGGCATCCTTGCCACCGGCTTCACGCTCTTCACCCTGATCGTTCAGGGTACGACGCTGCGTTGGGTCATCGGGCGGCTCGGGCTTGACCGTCTGTCGCCGATCGACGAGGCGCTGTCGCGGCAGGTGGTCGCCGTTGCGCTCCAGACCGTGCGCGAGGACATCGCGCGCACGACCGAGAACTATGATCTGAGCCACGATACCGTGCGCTCCGAGGCCAAACGCTTTGGCGAGCGGCTGGACGCGGCGGTGTCGACGGCGGAGGAGAGCGCCGACATCCTCGACCGCGACCGGGTCACACTGGGGTTGATCGCGCTGGCAGGCCATGAACGCGACACGATCCTTGCCCGGGTGCGGGAGCGGACGATTTCGGCGCGGATGGCCGAACAGGTCCTGTCGGATGCGGACCGGCTGATCGAGGGCGCGCGCACGCAGGGGCGCAGCGGATACCAACGCGCCTCTCGCCGCAGCGTCGCCTACGGCCGGGCCTTCCGCGCCGCCGTGTTGCTGAATGCCCGGCTGGGTCTGTCCGGACCGCTGGCGCGGCTGACCGCCGACCGGTTCGAGCTGTTGCTGTCGCAACGGCTGATCCTGCGCGATCTCGATACCTTCATCGACGGGCGCATCCGGCGGATTCACGGGCGACGCGTGGCCGAGCTTCTGCACGAGTTGCTTGCTCGGCGGGTCGAGGCGGTGGAAACCGCTCTGGAGGGGCTGCGGCTGCAATATCCCGGTTATGCGGAAAAGCTGGAACGCCGCTTCATCCGGCGCACGGCACTGCGGCTGGAAGAGCGGGAATACACCGCGATGCGCGAGGACGGGCTGATCGGCGCCGAGGTCTATACCGCGCTGATGCAGGATCTGGGCGCCCGCCGGGCGGCGGCCGAGGAACGCCCGCGCCTCGACATCGCGCTCCGACGGGCCGAGCTTGTCCGGCAGTTCCCGCTTTTCGCCGATCTGGACAAGACCGCGCTCAAGCGCCTCGGGCGCGCGCTCCAGACCCGCTATGTCAACGCCGGCGAGGTGGTCATCCGCAAGGACAGCGCCGCGAAGAGCGTGTTCTTCATCGCCTCCGGCGCGGTGGAACTGGAGACCGCAGGGCAGACATGGCGACTGGGGCGCGGCGAGATGTTCGGCCAGATGGCGATCCTGATCCGGAAGGCGCGGCGGACCGAGGTGCGCGCGATCGCCCCCTCGACGCTTCTCGTTCTCGACGAGACCCGTTTCCGCCGGTTTCTGGGCCGCAGTACGGCCTTGCAGGCGGCAGTGCGCGCCAGTGCCGAAAAACGGGGGATCGAACCGCAGCGCCTGCTTCCCGCCGGGGATGATCCCAGCTGAGATCGACGCCCGCCCCCTGTCGGCGTCGCGGTCCGTAACATGGTCGCAAAGTGCTGAAATGGTCCGGCGTCGCTGACCGTGACGGTGACTGACGCGGGCCCGTCAGATGAAGACGATGTCTTCTGTCAGCGCATGCTGAAAACGGGTGCTGCCAGACGAATGCGGCCTGACCTGCCCCCCGCTGGTCCCTCGTTCATAACGAGAGTCTGCAGGTTGGATGCTCTGCTCCCCAACCTTGGACCGCCGGGAGCTGGAAATTCCCGGGTCTGGTCACGATGACGGGCTGGTTGCGTCATCGGGAATGTGCAGGTTGATCGGGACGTTGTAGCCGATCGCGCTGTGAGGTCTGACCTCATTGTAGTCTCTGCGCCAATCCTCCAGCTTTTCGCGGGCGTCGGCAAGGCTCATGAACCAGTGGGCGTTCAAACATTCCGACCGGAGCTTGCTGTTGAACGCCTCGATGAACCCATTGTCGGTCGGCTTGCCCGGGCGCGAGAAGTCGAGCGTGACGTTGTTGGCGTAGGCCCAGAGGTCGAGATCCCACGAGATGAACTCACTGCCATAGCACGTCGGGAAGAAGCGCCGCTGAGAGGTTAAGGCCACGCGCGCAGCCCCGAAATAGCGCAGCGGGTGGCTATAACCGGGTCTCAGGTCTCAACAGTGGTTTTGCGTAAACCACACCGCTGAGGAGAACCGGGGGTCGGCCGCCGGGCAGAACCTCGAATGGGTGTCGACGATGGTCAGGATGCGGAGTTTTTTCCCATGGCGAGCTGGTCGTGAACGAAGTCCCCTTTCGGCAGATTGCTTCGCAATCGCCTATCGGGCAGCGATTGCCCAAACGTCGTTCGGACCAACCGCCTCTTGGCGATCCTCCCGCAGCTTCGCCTTCACCCTCCGCTTCGGGTGCTTGTTCCTGAGCTGTAAGCCCAACTCATTGTAAATCCTTCGAGTCTTCTTGATGTTCACTATCCAACCCTCTCTTCTCAGCAGCACATGAATGCGCCGGTAACCGTAACGCACACGCGTCTCGCAGATCTCTTTGATCCGTCGTTCCAATGCGGCCTGCCCGGTGCGATGGGATTTGTAGTGGTATGTCGAGGTGTCGAACCGCAGAACCCGGCAGGCCCGCCGGATCGACACACCCCACTCGGCCAACATCCTGACATGCTCCCCTGAAAAGTCCGCGGTTTGAAGTTAGCCTGTTCTCCAAACGAGGAGACAGACGATGCGGAAGAACCGATTCAGCGAAGAACAGATCATT